>CADBSZ010000164.1 GCA_902797525.1 uncultured Ruminococcus sp.
CGCACGCCCGTGGAGGACAAGGCCCTGTGGTCAAAGGAAACCTTCCTGAGCGACCGCCGCTATATCGATTGGGCGGACGTTGTTGTGATGCTCTATCACGGCAACTACAGCGACAGCGGAACCGCGTGGGAGGCAGGCTATGCCTGCGGCGTCGGAAAGCCCGTTGCGGTGGTGCACGTCGGCAGGGGAGAGTGCGGCTCGAACCTCATGATTCACGAAAGCGGCTGCACCAACATCACCCTTGATGAGCTGAGCGCCTACGATTTTGAAGGCCTGCCCTTTAAGCCCTACGAGGGTAAAATGTTTTAGGTCAGCACAAAATATTTCAGCCAGTAAATAACGAGCAGGTGCGCCGGATAAAAGACATAAAACGCGTATTTCAGCACCTTGCCCTTCACAAAGCCGCGCTTGCCGTTATACAGCGAAATCGGCAAAAAAGCGCTCAGCGACCACCAGTGGCTGTTCAAAACCAGCGCGGAAAACGGCCGCAAAATTTCGTTTTGGCGCAGACCGTACAGCAAAATAATGAACGCAAACCCACGAAACGCAAAGTCAAAATTCAGCACCGAGGACAATGCGCACAGCGCGATTAATGAAAGCACCTGCACAACCGGGTGCTTTTTCCAATACGCAATCACGCACAGTCCCAAATAGCCGGCAAGCAGCGTGAAAAACACATTTTGTCCTGCGAAGAACAGGCTGCCGGAGTGCTCCAAATTCCACGGAATCTCGGAAATCAGCGCGAACACGGCAAGGCTGATTCCGTATTTTAAGCGGCTGCGTGTGTGCAAAAAGCCCTCAATGAGCAAAAAGGCAAAAATCGGAAACGCCCATCTGCCGACGCCGCGCATCAGCGGCTGCAAATAAACGTTGTGACCTGCCACGCTGAACAGCACAAGCTTTGAGCTGACCAGGTGACCGCCCACATGGTCAATCACCATGGTAATCACCGCGATTAGTTTGAGCATACTGCCGCTGAGAATTTTACATTTTTCAGGCAAACGCAGTTCCATTTTCTCACACCTCATTGAATGATAAAGCGCTGTTGAAGTCTCAACAGCGCTTATATTATATCATGAAAATTTACCCCTGTAAACGGTTATTGAGCCGCGGATTTGGCGTTTTTGGTGATAAAGCGAATAATCACAATGGTGCCGATCATCAGCACAACGGCAATCGGCAGGGCGATATACCAAACCTGCACAAAGCCGGCGATAATGAACGATACAAACGAAACCGCCGCGACCGTCAGCGCGTACGGTAGCTGTGTGGACACATGGTTAATATGGTTGCACTGCGCGCCTGCCGAGGACATGATGGTGGTGTCCGAAATGGGGGAGCAGTGGTCGCCGCAAACCGCGCCTGCCAGACACGCCGAAATGCCGATTACCATCAGCGGCGAGCCGGGATCGTTGGTGAACAGATAGGTGACAATCGGAATGAGAATGCCGAAGGTGCCCCATGAGGTGCCCGTTGCGAACGCGAGCACGCACGCCACGATGAAAATAATCGCCGGCAGGAAGTTTTGAAGCGAAGCCGCCGCGCCGTTCATCAAATCGGCAACAAAATACTTTGCGCCCATCAGGCTTGTCATGTTCTTCAAAGCGGTGGCAAAGGTGAGGATCAAAATCGGCGGAACCATTGCGAAGAAGCCCTTGGGAATGGAATCCATCGCTTCCTTGAAGTTGATGATTCTTCTGAGCATGAGATAGCCGATGGTGAACACCAGCGCAATCAGGCCGCCCCACGGCAGACCGACGGTGGCGTCGGTGTCGGCAAACGCGTCGATAAAGGACTTGCCCTCGAGCATGCCGCCGTTGTAAACAAGCGCAAACACGGAAACGCCGATCAGCACGATAATCGGCAGCAGCAGGTCAATCACCCTGCCGTTGGGATTGTGCTCGTCGTCCTCCGCTTCCACTCTGTCGCCGGAGGTGTAGAGATCGTTTTTGTACTGCGCGTTGTATTCGTGCAGCGCCATCGAGCCGTAGTCGAAGTTCATCACACAAATCGCGATGATGAACACAAAGGTCAGCAGCGAATAGAAGTTAAAGGGAATCGCGGTGATAAACAGCTTCAGTCCCTGACCGTCCTCCGCATAGGACGAAACCGCCGCCGCCCACGACGAAATCGGGGCAATCATGCAAACAGGCGCCGCCGTTGCGTCAATAATATACGCGAGCTTTGAGCGTGAAACCTTATGGCCGTCCGTCACAGGGCGCATTACCGAGCCGACGGTCAGACAGTTGAAATAGTCGTCAATGAAAATCAGCACGCCCAGCACAAAGGTGGCAAGCATCGCGCCCGTGCGCGTTTTGATGCGGCGCGCCGCCCATTTTCCGAACGCCGCCGAGCCGCCTGCCTTGTTGACCAGGGCGACGATCACGCCCAGCTCAACCAGGAAAATAAAGATGCCGGCGTTGCCCGTAACCGCCTCAATCAGGCCGTCGTTGGTAACGGCGTCCATCGTGCCGAGAAAATCAAAGTTGGTGTACATCAAACCGCCGACGATAATACCGACAAACAGCGAGGAATATACCTCCTTGGTAATCAGCGCCAGTCCGATGGCGATGATCGGCGGAAGCAGCGCCCACGCGGAGCCCCGAACCATGCCGCTGCCGTCGCAGGTTTCACACGCCGCGCCGTCAACGTTGCCTGTGCCGTGACAGTCCATGCAGTGAACCTCGCCCAGCGCGCCGCCCGATACCGCAACGTAAACAAGCAAGCCCACAATGACGAGCGCCGCAACTGCCAGCACAATTTTCTTTGTTTTTGACATTGTCTTTCCTCCCATATAAAAAGAATAAAGGATAAAAAATAAACCGCAGGAGATACCTGCGGCTTGAAAACAAGTTCAATTCCGAATAGCACTCCGCCGAAGCGACAGTCCTGCGCATATTCTGCGCAGCCCCAGCCGGTGACAAACGGAAATCTGCCAAGGGCTTCGGCGGCCTTTCCTTTCGCCCGCGGCGTTTCCGCGCCGTGGTTCGGGTTACTGATAAAGTCCGCGCCTCTATCACGCTACTATTATAAAGCAAAGGCGGTGTGTATGTCAATTGTTTTTTGCGTATTTTGTCAAAAAACGGTAAAATGCTTTGGAGACTAAACGGAAAACTGCTTCAGGCGAAAGAGCCTGACGGCGTTTTTCCACATCAAATTGTCGTAATCGCCGGCGGAAAGCATGTCCTTCAGCTCATGAAAATACTGCTGATACAGCGAGCGCTCGCCGGTTTTGTTGTGCAGCAGCGTGTCCTTTCCGTCGATGGGGTTGTCCGTGCCGAACAGCATTTTTTCACTGCCCCAGCGGCGGATGGCTTCAACCGTGGTCGCAACCGGAACCCAGGTGGTGTCGCCGTAAAGGTTCGGCAGCCTGCCGAGCAGCTCCAGCGCGGTTTTGTTGTCAGTGCCCAAGTCCATGTGTACCATCACAAAGCGCAGCTCGGGGTGACGGCGCGCGGCGTTGTAAAGGTGCGGCGACATCGCCTCCTCGCAGCCGCCCGTGTGCGACACAACCGGCAAGTCAAGCTCCGCGGCCAGGCGGTAAAGCGGCTCCAGCCGCTCGTCGTCGGGCGCGGTTCGGGAGTGAAAGGGATGGAGCTTTAAGCCGTAAATCAGGCTGCGGTTTTCTTTTATCAGCCGCGCAAATTCCGCGTCGGGGGTTTCGCCGTGAATCCGCATCCACGGCAAAACGCCGAGCTTTTCGGGATACTGCTTGCAGGCGGCAAGCGTTTCCTCCAGCAAGCGGTTCTGCGGCTTTTCAAATTCCGGCGGCACGGCGTTGCCCATGTGGTCAAATTCCGCACCTTCGATATTGCTCACCAGCGAAAAGTCCACGCCGTAGCGCTCCATGGAATAGACAATCTGCTCCGCCGTCATGTTAAAGTCCAATAATGTGCCGATGTGGGCGTGTGTGTCGATAATCATGC
>CADBSZ010000165.1 GCA_902797525.1 uncultured Ruminococcus sp.
ACTATTCTGCGCAGGAAGGTGATGTCGTCGCCGCGCTTTTTTACGGCGATATTGTAATTTCTTACGCCGTCGAGCAACTGCTCCATAACGGTAAGCTCGTGATAATGCGTGGCAAAAAGCGTTTTGGCGCCGAGCTTTTTTCTGTCGGCGCAGAATTCCAGCACCGCGCGCGCGATGCTCATGCCGTCAAAGGTAGAGGTGCCGCGCCCGATCTCGTCGAGGATCAGAAGGCTTTTGTTGGTGGCTGACTTTACGATGTGCGCCACCTCGCTCATTTCAACCATAAAGGTGGACTGACCTGACGCCAGATCGTCGGAAGCGCCCACGCGCGTGAAAATGCTGTCCACGATGCCGATCTGCGCCGATGACGCAGGAACGAAGCTGCCCATCTGCGCCATCAGCACTATCAGGGCGATCTGCCTCATATAAGTGGATTTGCCTGCCATATTGGGGCCTGTGATGATCGCGACCCTGTCGCCCTTGCTGTCGAGAAAGACATCGTTAGGCACGAACGGCGCGTCCTTGAGCAGCGCCTCAACAACGGGATGACGCGAATCCTTTATTGAGATCACGCTCGACTGGTTGACCTCCGGGCGCACATAGCGGTTGTCGCAGGCGACATTTGCGAGGGAGACAAGTACATCCAGAGCGGCGACAGCCTTCGCGGTTTTCTGTATGCGCTCCAGATTCTCGGCGACCTTTACACGGATTGAGTCGAATATCGAGTATTCCATCGCGACGCTTCTGTCCTTCGCGCCGAGGATGCGCGACTCGATCTCCTTGAGATCGGGCGTTATATAGCGTTCGCAGTTGGTCAGCGTCTGCTTGCGGATGTAGCTGTCCGGCACCTGCGATTTATATGAATTGGTGACCTCTATGTAATAACCGAAAACCTTATTGTAACCGACGCGCAGCTTCGGGATTCCGGTTTTCTCCTTTTCCTCAGCCTCGATGCGTGCAAGGATATCCTTGGAATCGGTCATGTCGGAAACGACCTCGTCAAGCTCGCTGCTGTAGCCGCGCTTTATCATTCCGCCCTCGCGGACGGTGAACGGCGGATTTTCGACGATAGCCTTATCGATCAGCTCGTGGATATCCTCCAAAAGATCGAGCCGCTTGTAAACGGTTTTCAACAGTGTCGACTGACATTCGGCTATCTGCAGTGAGATCTCGGGAAGGTTTTGGATCGCGGAGCAAAGCGAGCGAAGGTCGCGGGCATTGGCGGAGCCGTAGACGATCCTGGTCATCAGGCGCTCGATATCAAAAATGCCTGTCAGGGAATCGGTGAGTTCAAGACGCAGCACCGTGTCGCCGACCAGTTCCTCCACCGCCGCGTGGCGGTTGTTGATGCGGGAGATGTTCATCAGCGGGTGCTCGAGCCAAGAGCGGATGAGCCGCTTGCCCATAGCGGTTTTGGTTTTGTCGATTACCCACAAAAGCGAGCCGCGCTTTTCCTTTGACAGCATGGTCTGCGTCAGCTCGAGGTTGCGCTGAGTGTTGAAGTCGAGGCGCATATACTGCGCTTCGGAATACAGCTCGATGTGACTTATGCGCTCCAGACCCGACATCTGGGTCTCACGCAGGTAGTTGACAAGCGCGCCGACCGCCGAGATAAGCACCGGCTTGTCCTTTATCAGGTCAAACTCCGCGCCGAAGCGGTCGAGAACGGTTTGGGCGCAAAGCCGGGTCTCAAATCTGGGATCCTCAAGCATCTCTACACCGGCGGACAGCCGTGTTTTTATAAATACCGGAAGCCCTTTCATCTTGACGACGTCGCCGCCGATCAAGATCTCACGCGGGCTGTAGGATGAAAGCTGATTTGTGAGGACGTTCTGCGCGTCCTTGCCGGAGATCTCGGTGGCGTATAATTCTCCTGTGGAAATATCACAGAAGCAAAGCCCGATGATCTTATCGGCGGAGTACATACAGCAGATATAGTTGTTTTTGCCCTCCTCGAGCATGCTCTGCTCCATCACCGTTCCGGGCGTGATGACGCGGATGATATTGCGCTTCACCAAGCCCTTTGCCGTCTTGGGGTCCTCGGTCTGTTCACAGATGGCGACCTTGTAGCCCTTGGCGACCAATCGGGCGATGTAGCCCTCACAGCTATGGAACGGCACGCCGCACATCGGCGCGCGCTCCGCCTGACCGCAGTCGCGGCCGGTAAGGGTGAGCTCCAGCTCCTTTGAGGCGATTTTTGCGTCCTCATAAAACATCTCGTAAAAATCGCCGAGACGGTAAAACAAAATGCAGTCCTTGTTTTGCTCCTTGATCTCAAAATACTGCTTCCTCATCGGTGATAATTCAGCCAAGCGCTCACACCCTTTACGAAAATAGTTGTTTGTTGTTTATGGATCAGGAGCAGCCGCCGCAGGTGCTGCAGCTTCCTGTGCAGTCGGAAATGTCGGCGGTTTCGGGGTCGGCGCCCTGCGCGCTCTGCTGAATGATGGCGGTGATGCGGTTGAGCACGGCGTCAAAGGCGGATTTCGCGTCGTTGTAGGCGATCATGTTGCTGTTTGACATGATCTGCGAATACACCTCGCGCATCTCCTTGTTAGCCTGAGTCAGTTTTTCCTGATTTCTGTCCTTTTTGCCCGCCTCGTCGTTGATTATCATTCTTTTGAGATTGAATTCGCCGATGAGTCTCTGCAGCTCGGCGTCGGCGTCGGCGACATGCTGCGCGTTCTGCCAGTTGATGTAGGCTTCCTCCTGCTGCAGCGCTTTTCCGAGTTCTCTTGCAAGTGCGATAACGTCCATTTTTGTCCTCCTGTTATATCAATTCGCCCTTTAAAATCCAGTTGCGGGCTTTGGTGATCTTTACATTTTGAAAGCTGCCGACAAGGCTGCGGTCGCCCTGAAGCTCCACGATGATGTTGCCGCTCGTGCGTGCGTTGAGCTCGCCGGTCTTTTCCTTGACGCCCTCGATCAGCACGCGCTCCTGCTGCCCCACCATTGAGGCGCAGCGCTTTGCGGCGATCTCCTCCTGAACGTCGAGCAGCTCTTGGAACCACTTTCCCTTTTCCTCGGCGGAGACGGGATCGTCGAATTTTTCCGCGGGCGTTCCCTTTCGCGGTGAAAAGATAAAGGTGAACAGCGAGGTAAACTCTACCTCTCGAATCAGCGACAGGGTTTGCTTGAAATCCTCATAGGTTTCGCCCGGAAAGCCGACGATAATGTCGCTGGTGAGCGAAAGACCGTCGATTTTTTCTTTTGCGTAAGCAATGGTTTCCAAATACTTTTTGCGGTCATAATGACGGTTCATCGCTTTAAGGATTCGGTCGGAGCCGCTTTGGAACGGCAGGTGCAAATGCTTGCTGATGTGCGTGCCGTTTGCAATGGCGTCTATGAGCTCTTTGGAGCAATCCTTGGGATGCGAGGTCATGAACCGCAGCCAGTAGTCGCCGTCGATTTCATCAATTTCCCGAATCAGCTCGGCAAAGGTGACGGGATGTTCCAGCGTTTTACCATAGGAGTTGACGTTTTGTCCGAGCAGCGTAATATCCTTAAAGCCGGCTGTAATCATATTATGCGCTTCCGAAAGGATAATATCCTTTTCGCGGCTGCGTTCTCTGCCGCGCACATACGGCACAATACAATAGGTGCAGAAATTGTTGCAGCCGTACATAATCGGCAGCCAGCCCTTAAAATTGCCGTCGCGGCGAACGGGAAAACCCTCGTAGATTTTTTTATCGTCGTTGCCGCGCTCAAACACGCGCTTGCCGTCAACCAGAGCAGAATAGAGCAGCTCGGGAAAATGGTGAAGCGAGTGGGTGCCGAACACCAAACCGACAAACGGAAAGCTGTTATAAATGCAGTTAGCGATGTGTTCCTGCTCCATCATGCAGCCACACAGAGCGATTAGAATTTGCGGATGACGGCGCTTAAGATTCTTCAGCGCGCCCACGTTGCCGAACACTCTGTCCTCGGCGTGTTCGCGCACGGCGCAGGTGTTGAACAAGATAAAATCCGCATCGTCGGGTGAATCGGCAAAATCAAAGCCTGCCTGCGCAAGCATACCCTTGATTTTTTCACTGTCGGCAACGTTTTGCTGACAGCCGTAAGTACGAATAAACGCCAGCGGCTTTTCACCGCGCTTGCGAATCTCCATAATTTCGGCAATCAGTTTCATGTATTCCGACTGCTTTTCAGACAATTGTTCCGCTTTGATGAAGGTATCAGCCAAACAAACGCCTCCTCACCCATTTTGATTAACTAATTGATTATATCACAAATGAGCAGGCATTTCAATATCTTTAGCCAGGTTTTTATCCATATTTTGGCGGTTTTCAGTGAATCGGCGCGTAATAGCCACCATATGTTGTGGGAATATCCCCCACTAAGACCGACTGCGCCACTTCGAAATCCGTTGAGAAGGTCATGGTCTCCTTATAATCCACCGAGGCGGTGACAATGCTTGAAGTGACAATCAGACGGATGTGATGAATAGTTTGGTTAATGCCTTTCGATTCAAAGGTGCTGACAAGCTCCGCGGAAAAGCTGCCCGTAACGCAATAGCTGAGCGAAATTTTCGGTCCGTGGTTGGCAATCAGGCTCAGCCCCGTAAACGCGCCGAGCGGAATGTGCATGGTATTGCTGTGAATTTTCTCCGCCTCTTTTTCGGCGGCGGCGACAATACGCGTTTTCAGCAGGTTGATTTGAATAGGATTGGTTTCGACTGCATTCACCGAACCGTCGGCAAAGCTGAGCTTTGTTAAGTTGTCATAAGTAAATTCTCCGTCGGCGAGCACGCTTTCAACCGCCTTGCACACCGCGTCGGTGGTAACCTGCCGCGCAAGGTTCGGCAGATAGCTGTTGCTGAAATCGGACACCTTTGCTTCAAAACAGTGGACTGCCCAGAAAAGAAGGATAAAAAGGATTGTCAAACGGAGCACGCGCCTGCGCCGCCGCGTGCGACGGTGGCGGCTAATTCTTTTTGCAACCAAAAAAACACCCCTTGCTATACTACAAGGGGTGTTGAAATTGGTGCATTATTCTTCGCAGTCGTCCTTTGACGCGCAGGAATCGCAATCGAAGTCACATTCCTCGTCATTGTCAAACAAGTCGGAGAAATCGAACTCAAGAACCTCGCCGCAGTTGGGGCAGTTAATTTCGCCCTCGAGGAGAACATCCTCGGAAACGTTAATCTTTTCGCCGCAAGCGCCGCAGGTTACTTCGTAAAAGGGATCCTCTTCGTCGTCATAGTCATCGTCAATGTCATCATAGTCTTCATCATCGTAAAGCTCGGTCTCCACATCAGCGAGATCCTGATCAATCTCATCAACCTGCGCGCTGAGCTCGTCATAAAGCTCCTCCATGTCCTGAACATCATAGGTGATGTCGTCAAGAAGGTCGATGATGGCATTGAGAACCTTAACCTCAGGCTTGGATTCGTCAAGGGCAAGTCCCTCGGCTAAGCCTTTGATATAAGCAATCTTTTCAGTTAAATCCATGTTAATCTCCTAATTACGCTCTGCCCATGTACTCGCCGGTACGGGTGTCAATCTGAATAACCTCGCCCTCATCGATAAACAGCGGAACCTTGATTTCGGCACCGGTTTCGAGCGTTGCGGGCTTGGTGGCGTTGGTGGCGGTGTCGCCCTTGAAGCCGGGATCAGTTTTGGTTACTGCCAGCTCAACAAAGTTGGGCGGCTCTACGCCAAATACGTTGCCCTTGTAGGACAGAATTTTGCAAACCATGTTCTCTTTAACGAACTTGAAGTTGTCGCCGAGAACACTCTTGTTAATCGGAATCTGCTCCCATGTTTCGGTGTCCATGAAGTAATAGAGGTCGCCGTCGGAATAGCTGTACTCCATGTCCTTTCTCTCAATGAAAGCAGTGGGATATTTGTCGTTGGGGTTGAAAGTCTTTTCAACAACAGCGCCGGTAATCACGTTTCTGATTTTGGTTCTGACAAACGCAGCGCCCTTTCCCGGTTCTACGTGCTGGAATTCGATGATAGAAACAACCTGTCCGTCCATTTCGAATGTAACGCCGTTTCTGAAATCACCTGCTGAAATCATTTGAATTACCTCCTATTTATTAAGTCATACAACTCGTGGTTAATGCTATTATACATAATTATACTGAAAATTGCAAGTGTTTTAAAGAATTATCAGTTCCTTCGGTAAATTTACAAAATTGCGGTAGCCGTCCTTGGTGACGCAAAGCATGTCCTCAATGCGCACGCCGAACTCACCCGGCAAATAAATTCCCGGCTCGTCGGTGATGACCATGCCTTCTTTCAGCACAGCTTCACCCCTGGTTGACACAAAAGGCAGCTCGTGAATGTCGAGTCCGACGCCGTGACCGGTGGAGTGACCGAAATATTTGCCGTAGCCCTTCTGTGTAATGATGTCGCGCGCGGTTTTGTCAACGTCCTTTGCAGCCACACCCTCTTTGACAATTTCGAGCGCGGATAGCTGTGCGTTGAGAACAACGGAATAAATCTCGCGCATTTTTTCGGTGGCACTGCCAATCGCGACGGTGCGCGTAGTGTCACTGTGATAACCCTCATACATCGCACCGAAATCACAGGTGAAGAAATCTCCCTCCCTGACGATTTCATCACCCGGCACGCCGTGCGGTAAAGAAGTTTTCGCGCCGGTAATGGTGATGGAATCAAAGGAGATATCCTCCGCTCCGCGCAGCTTCATCTCGTATTCCAGACGCGCCGCGATTTGACGCTCGGTAACTCCGGGCTTGAGGAAATTCAGCGTTTCAAGATAGGCTTCCTCGGCGATTTGCTGGGCTTTGGCGATTTTTGCAAGCTCGGTTTCATCCTTGATGATGCGGATATCGCCGATACGACTGTCGAGCTTGCCGTCGGAAATCAGCTCAATATTGCTCTGTCCGAGTTTATCTTTCAACTGCGTAAAACGGCTGAGCGTCATGTTGTCGGCTTCCACATGCACGCAGGAAGTGTTTTCTTTTGTGAGCAAGTCGAGAACGCTCTCAGTCAAACGTTCAAAGCAAACCACGTCGCAGCCGTGGGATTTGTTTTGCGCCGCCTCGTGATAGCGAAAATCCACCAGCAGCGTGGCGCTGTTTTGCGTCACAATGAAGGTGCCCTCGCTGTGAAAAAAACCGGTGAAGTAGCCGATGTTAACCTCGTTGGTTATCATCAGCGCCTCAGAGGACTGAGTAAGCATTGCTTTTAATTTTTTAATTCTTTTTTCGAATAATTTTGTCATTTAGAGTAACTCCTTCAGGGCGGCAATCGCAAGAAAATAACTCTGCTTGCCAAAGCCTGCAATTTGACCGGTACAAACCGGCGCAATCACCGAATGATGACGGAATTCCTCGCGTGCATGTATGTTGGACATATGCACCTCCACATACGGAATGCTCACACAAGCTATCGCGTCGCGCAGCGCATAACTGTAGTGAGTCAGCGCGCCGGCATTGATAACCGCGCCGTCAAACGCCTCGCGTGAGGCGTGGATTTTATCGATTAAATCGCCCTCGTGATTGGACTGATAGATTTCTGCCTCAAAGCCGTTTTTGAGAGCGCAGTCCTTGATTTCAGTTTCGATGGCCGCGGCAGTTTCGGTGCCGTAAACGCCTTTTTCACGAATGCCGACCATGTTGAGATTGGGACCGAGCAAAACAAGAATTTTTTTCACATTGTCACCTGCTTTCAAAAAAATCAGATACGAATAAAAGTATAAAGTCAAACAAAAAAGCGGACAGAATGCTCTGTCCGCCTGTTTGATTACCTGTATTTGCGTTTGCGAGCTGCTTCGGATTTCTTTTTACGCTTTAC
>CADBSZ010000166.1 GCA_902797525.1 uncultured Ruminococcus sp.
CCTCGCCTACGGCGCAGGCCAGCTCAAGGGCGGCACCGGCGAGCTGAAAAACGGCGCCGACAAATTGAAGAGCGGCTCTGCACAGCTCAAAAACGGCACCGCGACCTTAAAGGACGGCACCGTTGCGGCCAACTCCGGCGCGCAGCAGCTCTTTGCAGGCATCGGCACCCTGAAGGACGGCACCGGCGCTCTTGTTGAGGGCGTAACGCAGCTCAAGGAAGGCTCCATGCAGCTCAGCGAGGGCTTAAAAACGCTGAAAAAAGACGGTGTGGACGCGATTGTCAAGGCAGTCAACGGCGATTTGACCAATTTGGTTGACCGCTTCAAGGCGATTGTCGCTGCGTCCAAGAACTACAAGACCTTCAGCGGAAAAGCCGACGGCATGGACGGCAAGGTGGACTTCATCATCAAGACCGACTCCATCAAGCCCGAAAAAGCCGAAAACGAAAAAGAAAAAGAGAATTAATCATAAGCTGATAAAGGGCAGCGGTTCTTCGGAGCCGCTGCCTTTCTCAATAAAACAGTTGATATTCTGCGAAAAATAGGGTATAATCGTGTTATTAACAATATCAGGAGGCTAATGACATGCAATGCCCCAATTGTAATCATTCTGTTTCGGAGAATCAAAGCATCTGTCCCCATTGCGGCGCGCCGCTGAGCAAGCCGGAAAACAACGAGCTGGACAGCGATTTGGTGTTTTCAAACCGCTATATGCCGAAAAATAAAAACACAGCGACCAAAAAAATCGTGATTGGCATTATTGCCGCCATTATTGTATGCGCTGTTGTGATTGGTGTGATGTGGTTTATGCAGCGCAAAAACAGTTCAAAGGCGTCTCCCGCACAGCAGCACACCACCGCAGCGGCAACGACAGAGCCTGCCGCGGCTGCAAGCACTGCGGTTGAAACAACCGCTGCGGCGCAGGCTGTTGCGACAACTGCCGCACCGACGCCCGAACAGCAGGCCGCAGAGGAAAAAATCAAGAGTTATGTGGACGATTCCGACATTTACGAGGTGTTGCTCGCAGAGGCGGACGGCAACATGCAGGTTAACATTACGGTTGAAAGGAATCTGCTGATTGCGCGCTACACCGTGCAGGCAAATTCGCAGGCTGACGAGGATCAGGAATACATCAACACCCTCGACGGCTATTTTAACGAGCTTTGCGGCCACCTTGACCGCGCGGTGTACGAGCTGAAAGAACAAAGCGGCGTTGAAAATGCCGCGATTGAGGTTGTCGCCGTGGACAAAGCCAACAATACATTATTCACTCAATTAGTCAATTAACGGAGGTATCTTATGAATTGTCCGAATTGTAACCATCCCCTTCCGCCAAACGCGAAGTTTTGCGGCGCCTGCGGAACGGTTGTTCCCACCGAACCCGAACAGCCGGAGATTTTGCAGTCAGAAGCGCCGCAGCCCGAAGTGCCGCAGCAGCCCGAGCCCGAAGCATGGCAGACCATGAATGAAGCGCCGCAGGAAATTCCCGGGACAGAGGAGGTTCCGCAGTACGGCGATGCGTTTACACAACCGGCTGAGGAGCCCGAAGCGGCGCCTTTTCCGACGTATAACCAACCGTCTGCGCCGCAATATCAGCCACCGCAGCAGCCGCAAAACGACTATGATCAGCAGTTTCGGCAGTATCAGCAGCCTTCGCAGTTTAACGAAGGCCGCACGTCTCAGGCAAATCCGGCACCCGATGCAAAAAAGAAGAACAACACGCCGCTCATTATCGTCATTGTCGCGCTGTCTGTGTTGCTCATCGGCGGCATTGTAACTGCGATTATCCTTATTAACAACAATAACAAGGGCGGCTCAAACACACCCGCAACGCCTGTCACAACCGCCGCGAAGCAGAGCGAAAGCACTAAGCCGACGGAAAACAAGGCTGAAACCACCGCGCCTCAAACCACGGCTGCACCCGAAACGACCGCCGCGCCCGAGCCGACGCGCGCGGAACAACCTTCCACTGCCGCAACGCCGACCGCCTCTTCCACCGACAGCAATCACATTTTGTTCAGCGACAACGGTGTGGTTATCGCTACGGATTCTGCCATCGAGGCAGACGACGCTTCAGCGGAAAAGCAGGTGAAGGCGTATATCGCCGCGAGCAACGGCGACGCGGTTGCCGAATCTATGAATACGGACAATTACTCCGCAAAAATCTATGCCAAGGGCAACGCGCTGATTTATGAGCTGACCTTAAAAAGAGAGATTTCCACTGTTGAAGCGGAAGCGCTTGCAAAGTCCGTTGAGGCCATGCCCGATACGATGAGCGCAACTGTCAGCCAGGCGAGAGAGGAATCCGGCGTCAGCAATTTGGTGCTGGTTTATGTTTATCTCGACGTTAACGGCGACTATGTAACCGGCTGCATTTGCAAGAAATAATCAAATCATTCAACACACAGAAAAGGCACAGCCATCGGCTGTGCCTTTGTTCGTGGTTCTGTTTAGTTTACGGACTGCAAAGCCCTGATTGCCTTTGCGGCGTCGTCCGCCTTAAAAACGGCGGTGCCTGCCACACAAACGTCAACGCCGGCCCCGGCTGCCTGCGCAACCGTTGCTTCGCCGATGCCGCCGTCCGCTTCAATCAGCAGGTCAAGGCCGCGGCGTGCGCATTCTTCTTTGATTGCCGTTACCTTCGGCAGCATATCCGCCATAAAGGACTGTCCGCCGAAGCCCGGCTCAACGGTCATCACGAGCACCAGCGCGAGCTTGTCGAGATAGGGGAACACCGCCTCGGCAGGGGTGTTTGGCTTAATCACCAGACCGGGCAAAATGCCGCGGCCTTTAATTTTGTCAATCGTTGCGTCAATGTCGGAGTCACATTCCACATGGAAGGTGATAATGTCCGCGCCCGCGTCGGCAAAGTCGTCGATGTATTTCAGCGGATCCGAAATCATCAGATGCACGTCAAAGGGCTTGTCCGTGTATTTGCGCACCCATTTTATCACGGGCGCACCAAAGGTGATGTTCGGCACAAAGTGTCCGTCCATCACGTCCAGGTGCATCCAGTCGGCGCCTGCCTTGTCCATTCTGCGGATTTCTTCTCCCATCACCGAGAAGTCGCACGATAAAAGCGAAGGAGCGATTTTCATATGTTTCATGCCTTTCTGTCACTATGGTTTTTGAATTGCCGGGGCGATAATGGCTGCCGCCGCCCAGAACAGCGCGTAAATCAGCACCTCAAGCGTGCCCATTACGCCGACGCTGGCGTAAAGCACCAGGGGCGAGGCAATTAAAATGCCCAGAATCACGGCAATCAGCTGAATGACGATTGCCAGCGAAATGTTTTGTTTAATCTTCACGCTGCCCGAAACCGCGCGTGCCAGCGCGGAGGGCTTGCCGTGGGTAATCAGGTAGGCGCGCGAGCTTTCCTCCGTCACGCCCTGCGCTTCCTTGAGCACGTTGCCCAAGCCCGTGGGCAGCACCTTAATGCTGCGGTAAAACAGGTTATAAAGCTGCGCCACCAAGTCGTCGGTGATATTGTGGTCGGTGGTGCGAATCAAAAAGCTGATGCCGTTTGCCTCGGCGCGCTGCATTTCGCTTTTCAGCTCGGGGTCGGCATGATAGCGCGTCACCAGCATGGCGACCGGTCTGCCGGCGCGTGCAAGATAGGTGATTTGTCTGCCGTTGGAGGAGAACTTGTCCTCATAGTCATCGGAGGGCGTTTCCACCTGATATTTTTCCATCAAAGCGCGCGAGCCAACCAGAATTCGCTCGCCGTTAATCCAGCCGACCAAGCCCAGCTCGTCCTCATACAGCACGCTTTCCACCTCGGGGAGCGTTTCTTTTGTTTCGCTGACAACCGAATCAAAGGCGTTGGCAATCGGATTTTGGGCTTCCTTCAAAATGGCGATACCGCACAACAGCGACTCGTCCACATTGTAGTCCTCAAAGGTCTTAATGCCCTCCAGCTCAATCGAGTCGGCAGGGAACAGTTCGTTGGCTTCAATCATAATCGCGGTGCTGTCGCAGAACTGCTTAATCGACGGATAGCCTGCCACCATCGCGCCGTAGCCGGTCAGCGTTTTGCACAGCTTGCGCACGGGGACGTTAACCGCCAAAAGCGTGGAAACGGGAATCGACAGCGCCGTAATCAGCGCCAGCGTGTTCACCGCGTCGGTAAATGAGAATTTCACCACGCCGTACAAAACGGTAATCGCCAGCGCAACGATGGTGGTAATCGGCGCGAGCTTTGAGGCCAAATCCTCGCTGGGATCGGGCGCGTAGGAAATCTTTAAAAAGTTGGACGCGAATTTGGTTTTGTGCTGATAGGCAATCAAATTCTTTTCCGACGGCGTGCCGCTGAGCATTTTGTTGGCGACGCTCTCGTTATTATAAATCTTCGCCGCGAATTTTTGTCCCTTAGCGGTGACAAAGCGGAAGTTGTCCTTTACGCGCAGCACCATCAGCAGTTTGCCGACATTGTTGGCAAAGAACGCCAGCAGCACGATGACGCAATAGTAATTGATGTTAAAGCCGGACATGTCGCCCAGGCAGAAGAACGATACAATGGTTTGAATGATCGCCGCCACGCCGGCAACGGCAACGGCGGTGTCGGAATTGCCCTTGAATTTCAGCAGGGGCGTCAGTCCGCTGAGCATCGCCACGCGGTTGAGCACCACGGACGCGCCGATTAACAGCAGGTTAAACACCGCATAGGCGGCAGGCGCAACGGGAATTGCCGAAATAATCGCGCCGGGGAACACGCGCGTCCCAAAGGTCAGCAAAACGGCGACCGCCGCGATAATTCCCGAAATCATACTGCGGAAAAACAGCTTGCGGATGTTTTCATTCAGTTCAAACTTAATGCTCTTTTCGTCCTCTTCGCCGGTGTAGTCCTCAATGGTTTTTGCCTTTTCCTTGGGAGTGTCCTCATCGTCGGACTCGTCCTTTGAGAAAAAGCCCACCACTGCGCTCAAAATCTTTTCCTGTGCGGTGCGGTTGTCCTTTTCTTCTTCCTTCGGTTCATCCGCCTTCGGTTCGGGACGAATCACGTGCGCGATGACCGAGGGGGTTTTGGAGCGGATATACTCTTCGTATTCGCGCGCCACCACCTCGGAGAACCTGCCTGCCTTGACGTTCATCATGTTGCGCGGCTCTTCGGGACGGTAAACGGGAACGGTGGACACCACGCGCTCCGGCTCCTTGCCGGGCGTGTTTGCCACGCCGAACAGCTGCTCATAATGACTTTGCGCGTTTTCGGGCTGCTCCTGCGGCTGTTCCTCCGTCATGTCGATGTCAATGGAGTGAATGCTCTCAATCGCAGGCGATTCCTTAAACTGCTCCACCTCATCGAGCACCTCCTGCGAGAACTGTGTGTCCTCGTCATACTCGGGCTTGAGGGTAATGATTTTGTTCTTTTCCGCTTCGGCTTCCTTTGCCTCCTGCTCCGCCGCCTCCTGCGCCGCTTTTTCGGCGGCAAGGCGCGCTTCTTCTTCCAGCTCTTCGGGCGTTTTCACCTTTTCGCCGGTTTGGTTGCCGTCCATCAGCAGCTCCGCCTGCATTGTCGCCGCGGTTTTTTCGCCGACAATTGCGTTGGAAACATCTGCTTTTTCAGGTTCCTTTTTATCCAAATCCAGGGGGTTCGCGTTTTCAAGACGCGGCTTTTTGTCCGCGTTGCTGAAAATCTCCTGCACCTTGGGTTTTGCGCGGTATTTTTGCGCGGTCTTTTTCATCTTTTCCTGGTCGGCAAGACGGTGCCGCTCATCAAGAATGCTCTGGATTTCAAGCTCCTTGAGCAAGTCGTTTTTCTTTTCATAGTCCGACATGCAACCACTTCCTTTCCGCTTTTATATCTTTTATATCATGAAATAAACGCTGAATTATCTGCAAAGTAAAGACAAGTGTCCATAGGCACTGCTTGCCGCAAAGGGCTTTTGCGCGTTATTCTCTGCCTTTCATCGCGTGGTACAACAGCACGCCTGCCGCAACGGACGCGTTGAGCGAGTTGATTTTGCCCTTCATGGGCAACGACACAATGACGTCGCATTTTTCGCGCACCAAACGTGAAATTCCCTTGCCCTCGTTGCCGATTACAACGGCGCACGCGCCCGACATGTCGCACTGCTCATAGTCGGTGCCGTTCATATCCGCGCCGTAAACCCACACGCCGCGCGCCTTCAGGTCGTCGATGAGGTTGGGGATGTTCGTCACGCGCGCCACACGCATATATTCAATTGCGCCTGCGCTCGCCTTGCCCACGGTGTAGCTTAGGGTGGCGCTGCGGCGCTTGGGGATAATCACACCGTGAACGCCCGTGCATTCGGCGGTGCGGATAATCGCGCCCAAATTATGGGGATCCTCCAGCTCGTCCAGTACGACGATAAACGGCGGCTCGTTTCGGCTTTCGGCATAGGCAAAAATGTCCTCCACCGTATCATATTCCTTTGCCGCCGCCAGCGCGACGATGCCCTGATGCGGCGCGCTGCCGCTGAGAAAGTCAAGCTTGGTGCGGTCAACCTCTTTCACGAGGATTTGCCTGTCTCTCGCCTTGGCAAGGATTCCCACCACCGCGCCGCTTTTTTCGCCGCGCGCCACTAAAATCTTATCAATCGGGCGGTTGCTGCGAATGGCCTCGCTGACGGGATTTCTGCCCGAAATCACGTCGGGCTTCGGTTCGTTGTGTCTGTCGTTCATAAGTGATTCCTCGCAAATCTTTACATACCTCATTATTATAACATACATCACCGTTTTTTGATGTTCTTTAAAGGAATAAAAGAGGCGTTTCTAACGGAAAATATGACTTTTTGTCATCGCGTCCAGCGCAATTGCGCCGTAGTCAAGATCATCGGGAATCAGTCCGTACATGCCGGTTGCTTTGTCGAGAAACACCGGATTGTGCGGAGCGAACGGCGTCAGACTGAAATAGAGCGATACAAACAAAAACAGCAGCACAACCGACGGCGCGAACAGTGCGTTTTGCGGCAGCGGCGCGTGAAACAGCACAAGCGACAGCACGGTGGCGGCGCAAAGGCTCAGCGCGGCGGCAGAAACGTCGCCGAATGAGAGCAGCCGAAGCAAAATGTAAGAGAAGCCCAGCAGATACAGCGCGGCGGTTTTTGCGGCGACAAAGCGGTGCAGCGGCATGCGGATGGACAGCAGCTCCAGCACTGACCAAATCAGAAAGGGGAGAAGCAGGGTTTTGCACGCTTCCCAAATACTGCCGTTTACCGCGCCGAACAGGATTCCGAGCAGCTCATGGCCGCTCCATTCATAAAGCTGCCGCATAAACCACGCGCCCGCGGCAACAAAGCCGACGCCGCAAATATCGGCGGCAAGAAGTTTTTTGTCCAAAATTGTTCACCCTAAAACCTTACAAAATTGTATTATTTTTGCTGAGAATTAAAACGCCGAATTTAAAATTCCCGTTTGGAAAATATACAAACAGTAAAATTCTTTAACTTCATTATAATGTGGAAAACTATGTGGAAAGTGTGAAAACACAAGGAAAGAAATGGCAGATAAACATCAGCTTTTTACCGAATTGTCAAAAATTTATCGAATTTTTATGCGTTCCACACAAATTTGCGCCGAAAAAGTTTCCACATAAAAAATAACAAAATGTATAAAACAATTGTCAAGGCAAAATAAGACTGATTTTTTGCCGTTCACTGTTTTAAGACAAAAAAATACGCACCGTAACCGCGCTGAGTATCATCGC
>CADBSZ010000167.1 GCA_902797525.1 uncultured Ruminococcus sp.
CATGGGCTTTACCTCTCTGCCGCAGTCGGGGCACTTGCCGTCCACCAGCTGGCTTTCCGTCCAAAAGCTCTCGCACGGCGTGCAGTAAAGACCTTCGTAGCTTCCCTTGTAGATGTCGCCCTGCTCATAAAGCTTTCTAAAAATCTTTTGCACCGCCTTTTCATGCTGTTCGTCGGTGGTGCGGATAAAATAATCATAAGAGGTGTTCAGCACGTCGCAGATGGCGCGGATTTCGCCTGCCACCTTGTCAACATATTCCTTCGGGGTGCAGCCCTCCGCCTGCGCATAGGTTTCTATTTTCTGACCGTGCTCGTCCGTTCCTGTTTGGAAAAACACGTCATAACCCAACATGCGCTTATAGCGTGCGATGGCGTCGGTAAGAACAATCTCGTAGCTGTTGCCGATGTGCGGCTTGCGCGAGGTATAGGCAATCGCAGTAGTAATATAATACGGTTTTTTCTCACACATATTTTGTCCTCCTTCGGCAGTCAAATGCCGTTTGTTGCTTTACCCCTTATTATAGCAAATATTTCCTTTTAAATCAAGGCTGCACGGAGAGTTGAAAACGGAAAGTTAAAAACGGAACCTTCCACTCTCCGCTCTCAACTCTCCGTTTTGTTACTTGTCTCGCGATTGGCTGACGAGCGCGGCGCCGAGGGAAAACACAATTGCCGCGCCGATGCCTGCGGCGGCGCTTGTGAGCGCGCCGGTCAAAATGCCGAGCGCGCCGTCTTGGCGCAGGGCGTCGCGCATGCCCTCTGACATCAAAAAGCCGAAGCCCGAAATCGGCACCGCCGCGCCCTCCTGTCCAAACTGCGCCAACGGCTGATAAAGCCCCAGCGCACCCAAAATCACGCCTGCCACCACAAAACCGGTCAGAATCCGCGCCGGGGTGAGATTGGTTTTGTCAATCAGCAGCTGGCCGATTACGCAAATCGCGCCGCCTGTTATGAATGCAAAAAGATATTGCATGCAATCACTCCTTTTGTGTTATCATTTACCGTTTTGCCGAAAACTTGCATGGGAGCGAAAAATTGTGACGTTTGGTTGAAATTTTCCTGATTTCACTATTCAAACGCCGCGTTTTGTGATATAATCTATCATGGTAAAAAATGCAGACAATTTCCTCTGCAAAGGAGTGACACGAATGATTGAGGTTAAAAACCTTACCAAGCGCTACGGCAAAATCACCGCCGTAGACAACATCAGCTTTTCGGTTGATACAGGCGAGGTTCTCGGCTTTCTCGGTCCGAACGGCGCCGGAAAGTCCACCACCATGAACATCATTACGGGCTATATTTCGTCCACGTCGGGAACGGTGACGGTTGACGGCTCGGAAATTCTTGCCGATCCGAAAAAGACCAAGCAAAAAATCGGTTATCTTCCCGAAATCCCGCCGCTTTATACCGACATGACCGTGCGCAAATATCTGGAGTTTATGTTTGACTTAAAGCGCGTGCGGCTGCCGAAAAAGGAGCATATCGCCGAAATTATGCGCCT
Organism: uncultured Ruminococcus sp.; assembly: GCA_902797525.1. Classification (GTDB taxonomy): domain Bacteria; phylum Bacillota; class Clostridia; order Oscillospirales; family Acutalibacteraceae; genus Ruminococcoides. The sequence continues at coordinate 1,501 of CADBSZ010000167.1, forward strand.
TGTCAGCCTCGATAAGCACGGCGACAGAATCATTAAAAATCTGTCAAAGGGCTTTCGCCAGCGCGTGGGCTTTGCGCAGGCGCTGCTCGGCAATCCGCCCGTGATTATTCTTGATGAGCCGACGGTCGGCCTTGACCCCAAGCAGATTATTGAAATCCGCCGGCTGATTAAGAGCCTCGGCAAAAAGCATACCGTGATTTTTTCGTCGCATGTGCTCAGCGAAATTTCCGCCACCTGCGACCGTATTATCATTATTTCCGACGGAAAAATTGTCGCCGACGCCAAGGCGGACGAGTTGCAGTCTGTGCTGTCGGGTGAGCAGCGGCTCAGCCTTACCGTGGAGGGCAATCCCACACAAATTACGGAGGAGCTTGAAAAAATCCCCGATGTGCTCAAGGTCAAAAAGACGGGCGGCAGCGGTTATTCCGTGGAGTACCGACAGGGCGCCGACGTGCGCCGCGAGGCGTTCAGCGCCATGGAGCGCATCAATGCGCCGATTCTCGAAATGAAATCGGGCAACGAAAGCCTGGAAGAGCTGTATCTCAGGCTGACCGAAAACGCGAAAGGAGGAGAGCGGTAATGGCGGCAATTTACAAGCGCGAGCTGTCGGGCTATTTTAACTCGGCAATCGCCTATGTGGTGCTGGCGGTGTTCTTCTTCTTCTCGGGCTTTTTCTTCTACGCCTACTGCTTTGTGGGCGACACCACCAGCCTTTCCTATGTATTCGCGAACATGTTTTACATCATCATGTTCATCATTCCCGTGCTCACCATGAAAACCTTTGCGGAGGAAAAGCGCCAAAAAACCGACCAGGCGCTGCTGACCTCGCCCGTGAGCCTGACCGAGATTGTGCTCGGCAAGTTTTTGGGCGCGTTCACGGTCTACGGGCTGTGCTGCGTCATTTTTCTGCTGTACGGCGTGGTGATTTCGTTCTTTGCGCAGCCGCAGTGGTCGGTGGTGCTCTGCACCCTGCTCGGCATTTTGCTGCTCGGTGCGTCGATGATTGCCATCAACATTTTCATTTCGTCGCTGACCGAAAGCATGGTTGTTGCGGCGGTTGTCGGCATGGCGGCAGGCCTTGTCATTGACACCATGGGCTATTTTATCAGTATTATTCCCGTGCCGTGGATTTCGGCCGCGCTGGAAAAAATCAACTTTTTAAATTACTATACGAATTTTACCTACGGCATTTTGTCCGTTGTTGACGTTGTGTTCTATCTGAGCGTGACGGGACTGTTTTTGTTCTTCACCGTCCGTGCGCTGGAACGCCGCCGTTGGAGCTAAGGAGGGGATAGCATGGCTGAAAACAAACAAACAACTTCCCCGAAAAAGGGCGGCTTCAAAAAGCTGCTGCAGTCGCGCAAAATGCGCCACGGCTCGCTTGCCGTCGGCATTACCGCCATCGCGGTGGCGGTGGTGGTGCTGATTAATATCATCACCGGACTTTTGGTCGACCGTTTTCCCGACTTAAAGGCGGACTTCACCGCCAACAAGGCTTTCGCCCTCAGCGACGACACCGTTGAATTTATGGGCCACCTCAAAAAGGACGTCAAGCTCTATATCGTGTCCGACGAGGCGACATTTACCGGCACCGGCACCTATTTTGCCCAGGCAAAGAACCTGATCGAAAAGATGGCGGCAAAGTCAAACGGAAAATTCTCCTTTGAATTTGTTAACACCACCGAAAATCCCAACTTCGTCAAAAGCTATCCCAACATCAACTGGACAACCAACGACACCGTGGGTGTGATTACCTGCGGCGACCAGTACAAGGGACTTGGTGTGCACGACTGCTTCACCTACGACGAGGAGTACTATCAGCTCTATCAGCTCTATCAGTGGACGGGCACTACCATCGAGGAGGCGGTCGTCAAGGGCGCGCTCTATGTCACCAGCGACGACAGAGTGATTGTCGATGTACTGACGGGCGAGGGAGAAAGCGGCTATGAGGGTCTCACCGCGCTGCTCAGCGACAACGCTTATCAGGTTAACGAGGTGTCGCTGCTGACCGGTCAGCTCGACGAAAACGCCGACTTTGTGCTGGTGTACGCGCCGCAGGTCGATATCAGCGAAACTGCCGCCGAAACACTGCGCACCTGGCTTGAAAACGGCGGCAAATACGGCAAAACGCTGATTTATATTCCCAACGCCGACCCGCGCGTGACGGATTTGAAAACCCCGAACTTTGACGCGGTTTTAAGCGAATGGGGCATGGCGCTCAACAAGGGCTATCTTTACGAAACCAACGAGGATACCCTCTGGCGCAACGATTCGGTTTACACCTTTCTCACCGCCTACACGGACAAATATGTTGAAAACCTGAAAAACAACAACATTCCTGTTGTCACCAACTTTGCGCAGGGCGTCACCATCACCGACAGCAACACCGCGCACGCGCTGTTGAACACCTCCGACGGCGCAGGCATTTATCCGCTCGACGCGGACGACAGCTTCGACGCGAAGGCGAACGTCAAGGGCGAAGCGATCGCCGTTGCCGCCGAGGGCGAAAAGGCAGGCACCGAGGAATACTCACGCGTGATTGTATTCAGCTCGAGCACCATGCTCAGCAAGGAAATCCTCGATTACTACAGCTTTAACAACGGCGCTTATTTTATGAACGTCGTCAACACCATTGCCGACAAGGACGACGACACGGTGGTTATCGAAAGCAAATCGCTGGAAAGCGCCTCCATGGGCGCGCCCACGGCGTCTACCAACAACGTCATTCTCATCATTTTCGTCTTTGTCATTCCGGCAGCTGTTCTCATCGTGGGAATGATTCTTTGGATTCGCAGGAGGAACCGCTGATGAACAAGAAAAAAACAATCATTATCGCGGCGTCAATCGCGGCGGCGCTGGTTGCGGTTTTATTGCTGCTCATTTTCCTGCCTAAGGGCGGCGATACCGCAAATCCCGATTCGTCTACCATTGACGAGGGCGTGTCGATGTCGGCTTCCACCGACGAAAACGGCGTGCACCAGGTTACAATACAAACCGACAAGGACGGCAAAATCGAAAACAACAGCTACGGCACGCTGATGGAATACTACCCTGCCGACATCTCGCAGATTCACATTGAAAATGCCAAGGGTGCGTTTGACGTGGTTTCCAAAACGCCCGAGGGCGAGGCGACGGTTTATACCATCAAGGGCTACGAGGACTTTGATTTGCAGGCAGGCAATCCCGACCTAATTGCATCGGCGGCGGCAAAGCTCGAATTTTCCCGGGTTGCCACGCTCGACAAGGCAAAAAGCGGCGAGTTCGGCTTTGACAGTCCGCGCGCCAGCGTCACCGTTACCTACAACGACAACACCAAGTCGATTATCACCGTCGGCAGCGAGGCGCCGCAGCAGGCAGGCACTTATGTCAAGTTCGGCACGGGCGACGCCGTGTATGTGGTTGACACCGAAACGGTGGAGCCGTTTGCGTTCGGCGTCACCGATTTAATC
>CADBSZ010000168.1 GCA_902797525.1 uncultured Ruminococcus sp.
ATGTCGATGGACAAGCCGATTAAGACCATCGTCACCTCCGTCGAGGGCGTCGTCACCTACAAGGCGCTGCTGTTTATCCCTGCCTCCACGCCCTATGACTATTACACCAAGGAATACAAAAAGGGCTTGCAGCTCTATTCCAGCGGCGTGCTGATTACCGACAACTGCGAGGAGCTGGTGCCCGAGCACTTCCGCTTTGTCAAGGGCATTGTGGACACCGCCGATTTGTCGCTGAACATCTCGCGTGAAATGCTGCAGCACGACCGCCACCTGCTCACCATCGCGCAGAATATCGAAAAGAAAATTCAGCGCGAGCTCAGCGGCATGCTCACCTCCGACCGCGAAAACTACGAAAAATTCTTTAAGGCGTTCGGCAGACAGCTCAAATACGGCGTGGTGAGCGACTACGGCGTTCACAAGGACGAGCTGCAGGATTTGCTGCTGTTCTATTCGTCCACCGAGAAGAAGTACGTCACCCTCGGCGAGTATGTTGACCGCATGAAGGACGACCAAAAGTTCATTTACTTTGCAACCGGCGAAAACGCCGCCGCCATCGACGCGCTGCCCCAAACCGAGCTGCTGCGCTCCAAGGGCTTTGAAATTCTCTATTGCACCGAGGACGTGGACGAGTTCACCCTGCAAAGCCTGATGATGTATAAGGAAAAGCGCTTTTGCTCCGCCACCAACGACGACCTCGGCATCGAGAACGACGAAACCGAGGACAGCAAGGCGGACAGCTCCGCGATTCTCCCCTTTGTCAAGGAAACCCTCGGCGACAAGGTTGCACAGGTCACCGCGTCCAAAAAGCTCGTTTCGCACCCTGTTTGCCTGACCGCAAAGGGCGGCATTTCGTTTGAAATGGAAAAGTATTTCAATTCCGTTCAGCCCGATTCCGGCATGAAGGCGCAGCGCGTGCTCGAGCTCAACCTCAGCCACCCTGCCGTTAAAACAATGGAAGCCCTTGTGCAGACCGACATCGACAAGGCGAAAAAATACGCCGAGGTGCTCTATTGCCAGGCGCTTTTGATTGCCGGCCTGCCGCTTGAAAACCCGTCCGAATATACGGATTTGGTTTGCTCGCTGATATAATCAAAAGTTTTCCTTTCCGGCTGTAGTGACAGCCCTTGCGGCTGTCACTTCCCCGCAGTATTACTGCGGGGAACGGGCGGCGGCGAGCACCGCCCCTACGACGAATATCTTAACTTTGTGATTTAATCAGCGTTTACTTAGTGGTTAGTGATGCTTGCGGAAAAATCGGTTTAACATAATAATCGGCGCAGGCGGGCGAGCATCGCTCGCCCTATGCACCGCGCTATCCATTCAGCCGACTGCAATTAAGCAGATAAAAACCTGAATACCTAATAAACAAAAAACCGGTGTGTCCGAAAAACACACCGGTTTTTGGCAATTTATATTTATGTAAACGATTGTTTTTTTCAACGCTGTGTGTTAAAATAATCTTAACGGAGGTGTTTGGTATGATGTATCCCTATTTGACGCTTGACGACGATACGGAGATTGTTCACTCGGAAATGCTCGAAAATCACACGGTAAAGGTTTATGTGGAAAAACCCGACGAAAAGGACGGCTTTCATTACGCGAGCTGTCTTTTGCCGCAATATGAGTGGACAGAGGTTTTCGGCTTTGATGATGAGGAGATAAAAAAATACCAATCCATTATCGAAAACAACGCCCATTTAATTATTGAGCTTTCACAAAACGGGGGATTTGACCATGCCTCAGGTTTTTAAAATCGGCTCATATTGGGTATATTTTTGGGCTAACGAAAACAAACCGCTTGAGCCTGTCCACGTTCACGTTTCCAAAGGCAAGCCAACGGCGAACGCAACCAAGTTTTGGATTACCAAATCCGGCAAGTGCCTGCTCGCCGGCAATAACTCGGAATACGACAGCAGAACACTAGGCTATCTGAGCAAAGCAATTGAAGCGAACCATGAGATTGTTACGGAAAAATGGATTTCCTTCTTCGGTGAAATCAGTTATTTCTGCTGATAAAAAGTCCGTTGTTTGCATGCTCCTGCTCGCCGCATAAAGAAAAACCGCCCCGTTTTTGATATGGGGCGGTGCTTTTTTATGATGAAAAACGCGCCAAGCGTTTTCTCTCTGATAGAAAGTTGTCTGCTTTCTATCAGAGAATAGTATTACAGTTAATACCTTAATCAACATTACAAACAGAAAACCGGTGTGTCCGAAAAACACACCGGTTTTGCAATGAAAAAATGTTCAATCTTTGCGGCAGAATATGGCGCAAATGCCGTAATACAGCGGAATCGTCAAAAAGACAGGCCAGCCAAACGCCCAGCCGCCGCAGATATTAAAAAAGCCGAAAATCATATACAGCATTACAACCAGCACGGGGTATGCAAAGTGGTTGGGGTTGCGGTTAAAAATCGCGCTGCCCAGCGAGTAATACAGCGGTATGGTGAGAAAGCAAATCCAGCTCAGCGACCAGCCGAACAGCACGCCGCTGAAGCCCCACACCAAAAAGCCAATCAGGGCGACGCCCCAAAACGGAAACCTGTTCCAAATTTCATGGGCGCGCGACTTTTGCCCGGGCTGAAAAACATGGCCGCTTTCTTCTACGCGCACGCCGTCAAAACCGACGTGAACCCTGTCGCCGTGCTTGTCATGCACGTTAATGCCCTGCTTCCAGTTAATATGAACGCTGTCACCGCCCTTGCTTTCCACATGAATGCCGTCGGCAAAGGACACCCTGTCGGTACACGTGCCGCCTTTGCCCTCGACCTCAACCTCGGGCTCTGCTTCGGGCTCTGCTTCGGGCTCTGCTTCGGGCTCGGCTTCGGGCTCGGCCTCGGCGGCAGGCTCCTCCCCGGCTTTTCCCTTTATCAGTTCGTCCAGCGTAACGCCGTAAATTTCGGCGAGCAAAATCAAATTGTCAGTGTCGGGAGTCGCCTCGGCGCGCTCCCATTTTGAAACCGCCTGCCGACTCACGCCGATTTTGTCCGCCAGCTCCTCCTGACTGAGATTGTGCTGCTTGCGGTATTCCAGCAGCCGGTTGGCAAATGAAATATTCATCTTGTTCCTCCTTGATATGATACCCCTATCATACCCGAAACGCTGTTTTTTCGCAACCAATTCCGCTTTACACCGCGCGCAACTGCCGGTTGCGGAGCGGTTTTTTCGGCTTTCAATGCGGTGATGGCGTGTGATGTGAGGAAACAGGCGGCATAAGGTAACAGTCGGTTTCCGAAAAACGCATGACGAATTACAGCTTCAACCCTGTGGTTGTCTGCAAAAAGGCATAGAGCTTTTGATAAATCACGTCCGTGCCGCCCTTGCTGTCGCTTTCAATGTTCAGCGGCATAATCGGATCGTGAACGGACAACCGCAGCAAAAACCAGCCGTCGCCGTTTTCCTTATCAAAGGAAACGCGCACGCCCTCGCGGTTGTCGTCGGCAACCTGCCAGCCGTCCTGCGCTTCGGCATAGGCGGTCAGGTCGGCGATTATTTTTTCGCCGCAGGCGCGGAAGTCCGGCTCGGTAATCTGAAAACGCACCTCAACGCTTTCGAGCGGCTCCTTCAAATCGGCGGTCAGCGCGTCAAGCTCCTTGCCCTCCTTGCGCATTTGCGCCGCCTTGATAATGATTTTGGTGCACAGATACGCGCCGTCGTCGAGAAAGTAGTTTTCGCGCATCGCCGCGTGGCCGGAGGTTTCAATCGCCAGCGGACAGTTTACGCCCTGCGCGTTGAGCTCCAGCGCCTTGTCAATCACGTTTTTGTAGCCTCTGCGGTAGCGGTAATGCCTGCCGCCGAGGTTTGTTTCAATAAATTCCTTCAAGCCCGAGGACGTAATCGAGTCGGTCACCACCGTGCCGCCGTCGTTGCCCTCCAGCGCAATCGCCGCCGCGACCGCCACCAAGCGGTTGCGGTTAATTTCGTTGCCCTTGCTGTCAACCGCGCCGCCGCGGTCAACGTCGGTGTCAAAAATCACGCCCAAATCGGCGTTATTCTCGCGCACCGCCTCGCAAATCGACGCCATCGCCGTCGCGTCCTCGGGATTCGGCACGTGGTTCGGGAACATGCCGTCGGGCTCAAGATAGCGGCTGCCCTCGGTGTCCGCGCCCAAAACCGCCAGCACCTTGTCGGCATAAAAGCCGCCTGCGCCGTTGCCGGCGTCCACCACAATATGAAAGCCCTTGAGCGGATGCTCATAATCGTCGGCGTTTACTTCCTTTTTAATCTTGTCGCAAAGTCCCTTGGCGTAGTCGGTCATGTAATCGACGTCGGTAATGCTGCCGCCGTCCTTTGCCGCAGGGTGCGCGTCATTTTGAGCGTATTCGAGAATCGCCTCGATGTCGCTGCCCTCCAGGCCGCCCTCGCGTGTAAAGAATTTCAGTCCGTTTCTATTATAAGGGTGGTGGCTGGCGGTGATTTGCAGCGCGCCGTCGCAGCCCAAATCCACCGTCGTCATGAACATCGACGGGGTAGAGGCGAGTCCGCAGCGCAAAACCTGCGCTCCGGCGGCGGCAAAACGCGCGGTGCTAAGCTCCATAATGTGCGGTCCCGTGATGCGGCTGTCGCGGCCGACCGAAATTTTTAGCGTTTCGGGCGCTTTGCCGACCTTTTCGGACAGCCAAAGCACAAAGCCGTCCGCCATTTTAACGATAACCTCGTCGGTTAAATTGACGTTTTGACCGGCAACGCCCTCGCAGGCAACGCCGCGAATGTCCGTTCCGCTTTTGAATTGCTTAAAAAATTCGTTTAACATATCGCTTTCCCTTTCCTATATATGGTGGTTGTTCCTCTCCATTATACCCACAAACCACAAAATCGTCAATACACAAGCCGAAATACGCCGGGATTGACGGTTTTTTATCAGCGCCGTTTGGCAAGTTTGGCGAATCCTCACGCAGTTTTTTTCAAGATGGAAGCGAAATTGTTTGCTTTAACCAAAAACACCGTCAAACTTTTAACAATCTAATTTCTTTTACAGCAATAATATAGGCAGAATATACAAATCAGCTGCCAAAAAGTTAGCAATAATTGACTCTAAAAAGGCACTATGCACAAATATTATTTTTGATAATTGTTGACTTTTCCGAAAAGTTGAGTATAATAGTGAGTGTCAGGTAAACAGTCCGCCTGACAATCGGCTTCCATTTAGGAGCTACTCGAGTAACAACTGAATAACAAAATGGTCGATAAAAAATCATGATTTGCCAAATGGTAAATGGCGCACGAAGATTTTATCGGTCAGCTCCCCGAAATTCTACTGAGCTGATCAACAGAATTAAAGGAGGAAACGCTAATGACACCCATCATGAACTTACACAACATTGATGTAACAGAGTTCCTCGCCGTGCTTGATACCTGCGAGGGCAACGTATATCTTGTTACAAACGAAGGCGACAGACTCAACCTCAAATCCAAGC
>CADBSZ010000169.1 GCA_902797525.1 uncultured Ruminococcus sp.
CGAAGGGAGGTTTTCACTTATGTTGAGAACATATCAGCCTAAAAAGCTCCACAGAAAGAAGGAGCACGGCTTCAGAAAAAGAATGTCTACATCTAACGGTAAGAAAGTTTTGGCTAGAAGAAGAGCCAAAGGCAGAAAAAGGTTGTCCTATTAATACCAAAGCCGTTTGTGCGTGACAAAGCGGCAAACGGTATAAAAGGCCACGGTAAAATGTGGTCTTTTTTATTACAAGGCAAACACCTTGGACACCCAATGCCTGAGGGTACATCATGAGTAGGTATATTACAGTAAAGGAGCACAGGGAGTTTTCGCGCGCCTACCGCCGTGGCACCTCCTGCGTCAGTCCTGTTCTGGTAACGTATGCTTTAAAAATTAAAGGCAACAGCCTGCGCTATGGCATCACAACGGGAAAAAAGGTCGGCAACGCCGTCAAGCGTTCGCGCGCGCGGCGGGTAATCAGAGCTTCGTACTTTCAATTATTCGACCAAATCAAGCCCGGCTACGTTTTGATTTTTGTGGCAAGAGGAAAAACGCCTCATGTAAAATCGCAGGTTGTTCAAAAGGCAATGAGACAGCATCTTTTAACCTTGGGAGCGTTGTCTCGGCACGATGAGGAAGACCATCATGAAAAAGGTACTGCTGGCATTGATTAAGTTCTACCGCTCGGCCATTTCGCCGCACACCGCACCGCACTGCAAGTATATTCCAACCTGTTCGCAATACGGGCTGGAGGCGATTGAGCGGTTTGGCGCGCTGAAAGGCTCGGCGCTTACCGTGTGGCGCATTTTGCGCTGTAATCCGTTTTCAAAGGGCGGCTACGACCCCGTTCCCGAAAAAAAGCGGAAGTAATTGACGAAGAGGTAAAAGTATGCAAATTTTCGGTTCCATCGGATGGCTGCTTGGTTTTATACTGTGGGGCGCGTTCTATGTTTTCAAGAATTTCGGAATCGCCATCATCGTCTTTACCATTATCGTAAAGGCAGCGCTCTTTCCGTTTAGCTTAAAGCAACAAAAATCCATGGCTGGCAGCGCCAGAATGGCGAAAAAACAGCAGGAGCTTCGCGAAAAGTACGGCAACAACCGTCAGAAGCTTCAGGAAGAGATGAACAAGCTCTATGAAAAAGAGGGCGTAAAGCCCATGGGCGGCTGTATGACAACCATCATCCCCATGCTGATTCTTCTCGGTATTTTTTACGCGGTTGCCTATCCCCTTACCAACACACTCCACATTGACGGCGGCCACGTAACCAACGCGTTGAATTTTGCCAACGCGATTCCCGGATATACCCACACCGTCGGCAACGCGACCTATCAGGAGGTTTCGCTGCTCCGCATTTTCCCGCAGATTCAGAACACTGAGTATATCCAAAGCATCTTCACAGGCGACGAAATCAACAAAATCAGCGAGTTCGCAGGCGGATTCACACTGTTCGGCGGCGTTGATTTGCTCACAGTTCCCAGCCAAAACGGCTTTTGGTCATGGTATTTGCTGTTCCCCGTACTCTGCTTCCTGTCAAATGTCGGCTCGTCCTTCATTATGCAAAAAATGCAGAGTGCAAACTCCGCCATGCAGCAGCAGGGCTGCATGAAAGCCATGATTTATCTGCTGCCCCTGTTTTCGGCATGGATTGCCTACAGCGTTCCGGCGGCGGTTTCCTTCTACTGGATTATTTCCGCCCTCATCAGCTTGCTGCAGGGTATTGTGCTCAACAAGCTGTTCAGCCCGGCTCACCTGACAGCAAACGCCGAGGCAAGACACGCGGCGCTGATGTTTGCAAACGAGGCAAAGGTTCCGTATGTTTACGCGCCGAAGAAGAGCCAATCGGAAAACCCGAACGCAAGCAAAAAGAAAAAGAAGAAATAAGAAGTCAAATTTTCGTGACTGACAGGAGAACTAACTAATGATCAGAGAAGCAATTTGCGAGGGCGTTGACGTAGAGGAAGCGCTCGAAAAAGCAAAGGCTGAGCTTAACCTCACCGAAACCGACGACTATGATTTTGAGGTTGTTCAGCGCGAAGAAAAGAAAAAATTTGGTCTGTTCGGCGGCCGTCCGGCAAAGGTCAGAGTTTTTATAAAGGAAACCGTTGAGGACAAAACCGAGCAGTTTTTAAGAGACGTACTCGACAACATGGGCCTTTCCGGCATCGCTATCGAGAAAAAAACGGAAGATGACGCCATTGAGTTCAACCTCTCCGGCGAGGAAGAGGGCTTTGTAATCGGCAGACGCGGCGAAACCCTTGACGCGCTGCAAACACTGACAGGTTTAGTTGCCAATCACGACCGCGAGGGCTACACCAAGGTCACCGTCAACGTCGGCAACTACCGCGACAAAAGAGAAAAAACCCTTGAGATTCTCGGCAGAAAGCTCGCCTTCAAGGCGGTCAAAACCGGCAGAAAGACAAGCCTCGAACCGATGAATCCCTATGAAAGAAGAATTATTCACACCGCGGTTCAAAAGGTGAACGGCGCCATTTCCTGGAGCGAGGGCGAAAACACCGCGCGCCACGTGGTTATCGGCCCCGACCCCAAGGCGAAGAACACCCGTCGCGGCGGCGGTTACAACAACCGCAGAGGCGGCAGAAAGAACTATAATGCCAACCGCAACACAAATCCTGCTCCTAACCCTGACAGAGTGCCCCTCAACGAAGGCGGCACAACAGGTCTTTACGGCAGAATAGATAAGTAACCAACAGGAGCTGTCTCACCCGAGGCAGCTCTGATTGCTTTGTAAAACGGAGTCAATATGAAAAATCAAACCATCGCCGCCATCAGCACCGCGCAGGGCGAGGGCGGCATCGGCGTCATCCGCATTTCCGGCAGCAACGCCGCCGCGATTGCCGACAGGGTGTTTCAAAATATCAATCAGCGCAAGCTCAGCGACATGAAGGGCTACACCGCCGCGTTCGGTAAAATAATTGCCGGCGGGGAAGAGCTTGACGAGGCTGTTGCGCTCGTTTTTCGCGCGCCTCACAGCTACACGGGCGAGGACGTGGTGGAGCTGTCCTGCCACGGCGGTGTATTTATTACGCAACAGGTGCTGCGTGCCGTGCTGGCCGCAGGCGCTTCTCCTGCCGAAGCAGGCGAATTTACCAAGCGCGCCTTTCTCAACGGCAAAATGGACCTCACCGAAGCCGAAGCGGTTATCGACATCATCAGCGCCAAAAGCCGCAGTGCCGCGCGCACCGCGCTGTTTGTCAAGGACGGCGCGCTGAGCAGGCGCATCACCAAGGTTAAGGACGCGCTGCTTTCTCTCGCCGCGCACCTGTCCGCATGGGCGGACTATCCCGAGGAGGATATTGCCGAGGTAACGGACGACATGATTCTCAACACCTGCGCCGCGGCAATCAGCGACCTGGAGGGACTGCTTTCAACCTACGACAGCGGACAGGCGGTGAAGCAGGGCATTGACACCGTCATTGCCGGCAGACCGAATGTCGGAAAAAGCACGCTGATGAACCTGCTTTCAGGCTGCGAAAAGAGCATTGTCACCGAGATTCCCGGCACCACGCGCGACGTGGTGGAGGACACGGTTGTCGCCGGAGACGTGATTCTGCGCCTAAGCGACACGGCAGGTCTGCGCGACACCGACGACAAGGTAGAGCAGATCGGCGTTGACCGCGCCAAAAAACGTTTGGAACAATGCGGTTTGCTGCTGGCGGTATTCGACAACAGCCGTCCTCTGGAGGCTTTTGATTATCATTTGCTCGAAGCGGCGCAGTCGGTGCCGTCTATCGCGATTATCAACAAAACCGACCTACAAAGCCAATTAGATGTTAACAAGATTTCAGATAAGATAAACAAGATAGTATATATTTCGGCTGTGACCGGGGACGGCAGGGACGAGCTGATTCAGGCGATTTCCGAGCTGGCAGGAACGTCTGAGCTGAACCCAAGCGAGGGAATCCTGTCAAATGAACGTCAGCGCGCCAATGTTGCCGCTGCGTTAACATCGGTGAAGGAAGCAAAAGCCGCGATTGAGATGGGCTTGACCTATGACGCGATAACGGTGACCTTGGAGGATGCGATTTCCGAGCTGTTGGAAATGACGGGCGAGCGCACAAGCGACGAAGTTATCGACCGCGTGTTCCACAACTTCTGCGTCGGCAAATAAGCTGCGATGCCGCGGCCGGCAGGACGCCTATGGAAGCGTTTTGCTTATGGGCAACGTTTCTGCAACGGCGTGCTATTGGTTTCGACACAGCCGCAGGGGTTAGCCTTATAAAATAAACCGAAACGAAACACATAAAGGAAGAACCACCATGACATACTTTGCAGGTGAATATGATGTAGCGGTTATCGGCGCAGGTCACGCCGGAATTGAAGCGGCGCTTGCCGCCGCACGGCTTGGCTGCCGCACCGCGATTTTTACCATTAATATGGACGCCGTCGGCAACTGTCCGTGCAACCCCTCTATCGGCGGCACGGCAAAAGGCCACCTTGTCCGCGAGCTCGACGCGCTCGGAGGCGAAATGGGCAAAACTGCCGACGCATGCTTTTTACAGTCGCGCATGCTCAACAGGGGAAAGGGCCCTGCGGTTCATTCGCTGCGCGCACAAATTGACCGCCGAAAATACTCCGACACCATGAAGCACAAGCTTGAACTGCAAAAAAACCTCGAACTGCGCCAAGCGGAAATTACAGACATTGAAGCCTGCGACGGCGGCTGGCTGCTCACCACGCAAATGCTGGCACAATACCGCTGCAAATCCGTTGTTGTCGCCACAGGCACCTACCTCGGCGGCAGAATTTATGTCGGTGAGGTCAGCTATGAAAGCGGCCCCGACGGAATGTTTCCGGCGACCAAGCTGGCCCTCTCTTTAAAAGCATTGGGACTGCCGCTCCGCCGCTTTAAAACCGGCACGCCGGCGCGTATTCTCCGCCGCTCAATTGATTTCTCCGACTTAGAAGTACAAAAGGGCGACGAACCGCCGCAGCCGTTTTCGTATGAAACCGAAAGTCTCGGTGAAAACAAGGTTGATTGTCACATCAGCTGGACAAACGACCGCACCAAACAAATCATTCTCGAAAACATCCACCGCTCGCCGCTTTATGCCGGCAGAATCGAAGGCGTCGGTCCGCGCTACTGTCCCAGCTTTGAGGACAAGGTCATGCGCTTTGCCGACAAGCCGCGTCATCAGCTGTTCATCGAGCCCTGCGGCGAAAACACCGAGGAAATGTATATGCAGGGCATGAGCAGTTCGCTGCCCGAGGAAGTGCAGCTCAAATTCTACCGCACGATTAAGGGCCTGGAGCACTGTGTGATGATGCGCCCTGCCTACGCGATTGAATACGACTGTGTTGACCCGACCGCGATGAACGCAACGCTTGAGTTTAAGGATTATCCCGGATTATACGGCGCAGGACAATTCAACGGCAGCTCCGGATATGAGGAAGCCGCCGCGCAGGGCTTTGTGGCGGGCGTCAACGCCGCACTGAAGGTACAGGGGAAAGAGCCGCTCGTTCTCACACGCGCCAACTCCTACATTGGCACACTGGTTGACGATTTGGTGACAAAGGGCGCAAACGAACCTTACCGCATGATGACCTCGCGCAGTGAATACCGTTTGGTGCTCCGTCAGGACAACGCCGATGAACGCCTTACGCCCATTGGACACGAAATCGGTTTAATCAGCGAAGAACGCTATCAAAAGTTTTTGCATAAACAGGCGCAAAAGAAAGCGGAAATCAAACGTCTGAAAGATACTACTATTGCGCCGAGCGAGGAGCTGAACACTCTGCTTGTTTCACGTGAAACATCTGAAATAACCACAGGCGTTCGCCTGATTGACCTGCTCAAACGGCCGCAGCTCGATTATGCCTGCCTGACGCCGTTTGACAAAGACCGCCCCAATTTGGAGCCAAATCTCTTTGAACAGGTCGAAATTGAAATTAAGTATGAGGGCTACATTCAAAAGCAGTTAAAGCAAGTGGAGCAGATGAAAAAGCTGGAAAACAAACTCCTGCCCACCGGCTTCGACTATAAAGAGTTGAAAGGCCTGAGGTTGGAAGCACAGGAAAAGCTAAACAGAATCAAACCGCTGAACATCGGGCAAGCCTCGCGCATTTCAGGCGTATCGCCTGCCGACATCAGCGTTTTGCTGATTTGGCTCGCCACAAAAAAGGAAAAGTAACATGGAGCTTAAACAAATTCTTAACAGCGCCGTTCAAGGCTACAAAATCACTTTGACGCCGCAACAGCTTGAACAATTTGAAATATATTACCGCCTGCTGACGGAATGGAACGAAAAAATCAATTTGACTGCCATCACTGACCCTCAGGGCGTTGCCGTAAAGCATTTCGCAGACAGCCTCGCTTTTTTTAATTACATTGACGTACCCGAGTGTGCGTCGGTCATCGACATCGGAACAGGCGCGGGCTTTCCGGGCGTCGTCTTAAAAATTGTACGCCCCGACATCAGCCTGACCCTGCTTGACAGTCTGAACAAGCGCTTTTTGTTCTTAGACGACTTGCTTCTAAACCTCGGCTTAGAAGCAAGGTTTATACAGGGCAGGGCAGAGGAGTTCGGACAAAGTTTGGACTGTCGCGAAAGCTTTGACCTCGCTGTTTCGCGCGCTGTAGCTCAGCTAAACACCCTCAGCGAATACTGTCTGCCGTTTGTGCGGCTCTCGGGTAAGTTTGTCGCCTTTAAGGGCGGCAGTTGTGAGGAGGAAGTTGCCAACGCCAAGCGCGCCGTTCAGGTTCTCGGCGGCAAAATCGTAAAAGTTCACACCTTTGAATTACCCTTTGACGGCGGCGGCAGAAGCTTGGTTGAAATTGAAAAGAATCAACCCACTCCCGATAAGTATCCGCGCAACAACGGACGCATTAAGGCAAAGCCGCTTTAATTCGACAGTCCTCACCCAAAAAACCGAAAAACAAATAGAAAAATCGCTCAACATGTGACAGAAACCGCACGCCGAATGTGTTATGATAATAGCACAGGGACAAGCCCTGATGCTGACACAAGGTGATGCGGTTGAATTTTTTAGGGAAAAACGAAAACAAAATCTCGGAAATACCAATCATCAAAATTCGACCGAACAAATCCCAGCCGCGCAGGCAATTTCACGAGGAAGATTTGAAATCGCTTTCTCAGTCAATTGCCGAAAACGGCATTTTGCAGCCGATAACCGTCCGTAAAATCAGCTCGACCGAATATGAACTGGTGGCAGGGGAAAGGCGGCTGCGAGCGTCGGCATTAGCGGGATTGCGCACAGTTCCCTGTATTGTGGTCAAGTGCTCTGATAAAGAGTCTGCTGTATACGCTCTCCTTGAAAATCTCCAACGAGCCGACCTCGGCATGTTTGAGGAGGCTCGCGGGATTTCAAGACTGATTCGCCGCTTTGGACTCACCCAAGAACAGGCGGCGGACAAGCTCGGCAAAACGCAATCCACCATTGCCAACAAACTCAGGCTGCTGCGTTTGTCCTTTGAAGAACAGGAATGGATTGAAAATGCCGGACTCAGCGAACGTCACGCCCGCGCGCTGCTAAAGCTCGAAAACGAAAGCGAGCGCCGCGAGGTGCTGTCGAAGGTCATCAACGACGGACTCAACGTTTCGCAAACAGAAACACTTGTCAACCTCATCTACAACTCCGCCCCAAACAAAGCACACCGGGGCAAAAGCAAAGCGGTGATAAAAGACTTCAGAATTTTTCTTAATACCATCAATAAGGCTGTTGACACCATGCGACTCGCGGGAATTGACGCTAAAACACAACAATCAGACGACGACAATTTTATCGAATACACAATCAAGATTCCCAA
Source organism: uncultured Ruminococcus sp. (assembly GCA_902797525.1). Taxonomy (GTDB): domain Bacteria; phylum Bacillota; class Clostridia; order Oscillospirales; family Acutalibacteraceae; genus Ruminococcoides. The sequence goes on from CADBSZ010000169.1 coordinate 7,770, forward strand.
GTCGCAGATTTCAAAAGCCAACAAATCGGCATAACCTCAGCCGATGAATATACTTTCCACCAGGATGCTTTGCATCCGTTCCACTCATACCCATTTCCTTATCTAACCCCTTGCGAAAAGACGTGCCGTTGTGTACGTCTTTTTGCATTTTTTACTTTTTATATTTTTAAAAATGTTTCACGTGAAACAGAACCATGCTGCACATGAACCTTAATAAAAAACTCCGTATTTTTCTTATAACACCCTTTTATTTCACCCTAATCTATGATATAATTGGTATATCAAGTACAAAAGGTGATATTTTGGCAAAAATAATAGCGATTTCGAACCAAAAAGGCGGTGTGGGAAAAACAACCACCGCCGTTAATCTTGCCGCTTGTTTGGGTGCACTGGGCAAAAAAGTGCTGCTGATTGATGCCGATCCGCAGGGTAACGCTACCAGCGGCGTTGCAATTGACAAAAGCAAGGTCAAGCTGTCAACCTATGACATTTTGGTGGAGGGCGTTAAGGCAGAGGAATGCGTGCTGACAACGCCGTACCAAAATCTGCATATTCTGCCGTCAAATATTAATTTGGCTGCTTCGGAGCTTGAAATTGCGGAGAAAAAACACCGCGAAGCGCTGCTCAAAAATGCCGTTCTTCCAATCAAGCAATATTATGACTATATTATTATTGATTGTCCGCCGTCGCTCGGTTTGATTACCGCAAACGCGCTGACGCTCGCCGATTCGTTCATTGTGCCGATTCAGTGTGAGTATTACGCG
>CADBSZ010000170.1 GCA_902797525.1 uncultured Ruminococcus sp.
TGTTGACATTTTAAGGAGCTTTGAACTCGGCAGGGAAGCAGAGGAGCTGATTTTTTGCCGCAACGCCGAGCGGATTCTGAACCGAAAGTTTGGGTGACGCTTGTCATAAAATGCAAAATCTTGACTCTTGTCTTTTGCACTTTACTGTGATATAATATAAGATAAAGCAAAAATCTGACAAATTGGAGGACACATCAAGTGAAGAAGTTAATGTTAGGCAACGAGGCGATTGCCCGCGGTCTTTACGAAGCAGGCGTAACGCTTGTTTCCAGCTATCCCGGCACGCCCTCAACGGAAATCACCGAATTTGCCGCCAAGTATGACGAAATTTACTGCGAATGGGCGCCCAACGAAAAGGTTGCCACCGAGGTTGCGTTCGGCGCGTCACTGCGCGGCGCGCGTTCGGCGTGCGCCATGAAGCACGTGGGCTTAAACGTTGCCGCCGATCCGCTGTTTACCTTATCCTACACCGGCGTAAACGGCGGTATGGTCATTTTTGTTGCGGATGACCCTGCCATGCATTCCTCTCAGAACGAGCAGGATTCGCGCCACTACGCCATCGCCGCCAAGGTTCCCATGCTGGAGCCTGCGGACTCCGCCGAGGCAAAGGACTTTGTCAAGGCAGCCTTTGCCATTTCCGAGGAGTTTGACACCCCCGTTATCATCAGAATGTGCACCAGAATCGCGCATTCCCAGGGCGCGGTGGAGCTGTGCGACCGCGAGGAGCACGCGCTGCCCCCTTATGAAAAGAATCCGCAAAAATACATCATGGCGCCTGCCAACGCCATTCGCCGCCATCCCTTTGTGGAGGAGCGCACCAAAAAGCTCTCGCAGTACGGCGAAACCACGCCGCTCAACCGTGTGGAATACGGCGGCACCGAAAAGGGAATCATTTGCTCGGGCACCTGCTATCAGTATGTCAAAGAGGTGTTCGGCGACAGCGTGTCCGTGCTCAAGCTCGGACTTGTCAATCCCTTGCCCGTTGACATCATCAGGGATTTCGCTTCCAAGGTTGACCGGCTTTATGTGATTGAGGAGCTCGACGGCATTATCGAAGGCCACCTCAACGCGCTGAAAATTCCCTGCACCGGCAAAGAAATGTTCAGCCCCATCGGCGAATACAACCAGACCACTATCCGCGAGGCGTTCGGACTGCCGCAGCCCGAGAGCGTGTCCACCGACACCCCCGTTCCTGTCCGTCCGCCCGTTATGTGCGCCGGCTGTCCGCACCGCGGCCTGTTCTATACGCTTTCCAAGCACAAAATCACCTGCCTCGGCGACATCGGCTGCTACACCCTCGGTTCGGCGGCTCCCTTGTTCGCGCTCGATTCCACGCTCTGCATGGGCGCGTCCGTTTCGGGCCTGCACGGCTTTAACAAGGCAGGCGGCAAGGACAGCGAAAACAAAACCGTCTGCGTCATCGGCGACTCCACCTTCATGCATTCGGGCGTTACCGGCTTGATTAATATTGCCTACAATGCGTCCAATTCCACCGTGATTATCCTCGACAACTCCATCACGGGCATGACCGGCCACCAGCAGAACCCCACCACGGGCTACAACATCAAGGGCGACCCGGCATTGGCGGTCAACCTTGAGGCGCTGTGCAAATCCATCGGCATTGAGCGCGTGCGCGTGGTCGATCCCTACAACCTCAAGGAGTGCGAGGACGCCGTTTTGGAAGAGCTCAGCGTTGACGCGCCCAGCGTGATTATTTCGCGCCGTCCGTGCATGCTGCTCAAATATGTCAAGAAAAATCCGCCTGTCAAGGTGAATGAAGATAAGTGCGTCGGCTGCAGGCAGTGCATGAAGCTGGGCTGTCCCGCCATCAGCATGAAAAACAAAAAGGCGCACATCGACTTCACACAGTGCGTCGGCTGTGACGTTTGCACGCAGCTTTGCCGCTTAGGCGCAATTGAGAAAGGGGAGAGATAAAATGACCACAAAGAATGTCATGATCGTCGGCGTCGGCGGTCAGGGAAGTCTCCTCGCCAGCAAGCTGCTCGGCAAGCTGCTCACCCAGGAGGGCTACGACGTAAAGGTATCGGAGGTTCACGGCATGAGCCAGCGCGGCGGCTCCGTCGTCACCTATGTGCGCTTCGGCGACAAGGTGTATTCGCCCGTCATTTCCAAGGGCGAGGCGGACTTCATCGTTTCGTTTGAAAAAATCGAGGCGGCGCGCTATGCCGACACGCTCAAAAAGGACGGCAAAATCATCGTCAATTCCCAGATGATCGATCCCATGCCCGTCATCACCGGCGCGGCACAGTATCCCGAGGGCGTGCTCGACGAGCTGAAGTCAAAGGGTGTGTTTGTGGACGAAATCGACGCGCTGTCGCTTGCACAGCAGGCAGGCAA
>CADBSZ010000171.1 GCA_902797525.1 uncultured Ruminococcus sp.
GGCGTCTTTTGCGCCGTCAGAGCCGCCCCAGTAGTGAACCTGCCAGCCGGTTGAGCCGAGTTCGTTAATCAAATAGCTGATAACGCCGACGGTAACCGTCTTGGAAGAAGCGCCTGTTTTTTCTGTATCCGCACTGACTGTTGCAGCGCCGACACTGACTGCTGCCACTGAAACCATTGAAAATACAAGGCACACTGCCAGCAGTACTGATAGAAGCTTTTTCATGTTTTTCCTCCTTTTTAATTATAATAATATAATTATTATTAATTATATAGTAGCACAAGTTTTAGAAAATTACAACAGAAAGTTTGAAGTTTATTTGAAATTTTATATATAATTACTGATAATTTTTTCACAAAGAAGCTTTTAACCCCCCGGACAACCCCTTTGACAGAAAAACAAGATATTATAATTCTAAATATGAAGTAAAAATCAGTGTGACGCTGCGCCCGGTCCCGCCTTTGGAAACGTTTTTGTTTGGGAAAGTTCCTAAACAACGGTCAAAAGAGGACCGTTTTCTATAAAAAAAGAGGTGAGCCTGCGCTCACCTCAAAAGCTTGTTAAATTGATTACGCCACAAAGAACAAGTCCTGCGGAACAATTGCATGGAAGAGCATGACGGACGCTATGCCGCACACAATTCCCAAAAGCATGCCGACAACCACATCGGTCAGGTAGTGCACCCTGAGATACACTCTCGAAAAGCCGATGGTAATGGACAGCAGCAAAATCGGCGCGAATACATAAACGGGACATTTGCTCAAAATAATGACCATCGTCACCGCAAAGCTCGACGCGGTATGTCCCGACGGGAACGAATAGAACGCGCGCGGATTGTGAATCAGCTTGTCCTCCTCGCTCAAATCATGGCAGGGGCGAACACGCTTGACCGCGTGCTTGATAATGCCCTCACCCATCAGCGACGTGAGTCCGATAGAGAAGATGATGACAAGACCTGTATAGCGCCAGCGCGGAATAATCAGGAAAATCAGGCAGACAAACCACCAAACAATTCCGGCGTTGCCGAGTCGGGACGCCGTCACCATAATCTTGTTAATGGCAGGCCGATGGATTCTCGGAATATTGTCAAAAATACGGGTGTCAAGATGCTTCAGTCTGGCAAACATGCAATCCCTCCTTCGTTAGTATTTGTTATTTTAATTGTAGCATACCGAAAAATAATTTTCAATAGCCGACAAAAACAAGAGATGAAAATTTTTTTGGGAATTTTAGGAATAATTATCTAAAAACCAAACAAAAAACTCCACCGCAAAACGGACGGAGTTCACTGTGCTTTATTCAAACGCCTTCCCGACGCTTTCAACAATGCGCCGCGCGCTGATGCCGACGACATCGCGCAAATACGCCTGCGTGCCGACCTCGGCGCAATAGAAGTCGTTAATGCCCAAACGGTGCAGCTTCACGCGCTCGCCCAATTCGGCAACCGTTTCGGCAACCGCCGAGCCGAAGCCGCCGACAATGTTGTGCTCCTCCACGGTGAAAATATGGTCAAAGCGCCGGGCAACATCTGCAATTGTCTCCCGGTCAATGGGCTTAACGGTGGGAAAGCTGTATTGCTCCACGCCGATTCCCAGCTCCTCGAGCATATCGCACGCCAGCGCGGTTTCCTCCAAAATCGCGCCCGTTGAAAACACGGCGGCCTTTTTGCTAAAGTCCTTTGCCTTGCGAATTTGATACGCCTTGCCGATAACAAAGTCGGTCAGCGAGGTATTAATGCGCTTTTCGCCGCCCCTTCCGAGCCGCAGATAGGTGGTTCCCCCGGACTTTGCAATCGCCCGGACGGCAAGACCTGCTTCAATCGGATCGCCGGGACAAATGACCGCAACCTCGGGCAGCGCGCGCAGACAGGCGATGTCCTCGGTGGCGTGATGGCTCATGCCCAGCGCGCCGTACACATAGCCGCCGCCCACGCAGATAACGTTGACGTTGACCTTATGATAGGCGCAGTCGTTGCGAATTTGCTCCAGACAGCGCAAGGTCGGGAAATTCGCGATGGAATAGGTGAACACGGTTTTGCCCTCGAGCGCCATGCCGGCAGCGACGCCGGTCAGATTTTGCTCGGCAATACCGGCGTTGATGAACTGATTGGGCACGCTCTCCCAATAGGGGCGCAGCACGCCGAAACCGAGGTCGCCCGTAATCAGCTCGATGTTTTTATCTTCTTTGGCGAGGTTGACCAGCTCGCGAATGACGGTATCTCTCATTTGCAATCAACCTCTCTTTGATAATAGGTGGGATGGTAAGTTTCGCTGACCGTGTGCCGGCAGCCGTCAGGCTCAGGCTGCGCCTCGGGACAGCCGTCCGGCGTGTAGGGATCGGCAACGCCCTCGGGCATTGCCGCGTGCAGCTCGTTGACCGCGCAGTTGTATTCCCAGCCGTCGTGCGGAAAGCGATAGTGCCACAAAACGTCGTTTTCCATAAACGAAACGCCTTTGCCCTTAACGGTGTTGGCAATCACCACGGTCGGCTTGTGCCCTTCGTTTGCTGTGCTTTGAAGCGCGGCGCGCAGCGCGTTGTGGTCGTGACCGTCAATTTCAATCACGTTCCAGCCAAAGCCTGCCCAACGCTGCGCCATGTTGACCTCAAGCGTGTTGTTGCAAAAATCAAGACTCTGCATGTGGTTGTAGTCAACAATGCAGACGAGGTTGTCAAGACGGTAGTGATTGGCGAACTGAGCCGCCTCCCAAACCGAGCCTTCGTTGCACTCGCCGTCGCCGATAACCGCAAAGGAGCGGAAGCTTTTGCCGTCCTGCTTGGCGGCAAGCGCGCGTCCTGCGGCAACGCACAGTCCGTGGCCGAGCGAGCCGGTGGAAAAATCCACACCCGGAACGCGGTGCGACACATGACCGGACAGGCGGCTGCCGTTTTGGTAGTGCGTTTTCAGCTCTTCTCTGTCAATAAATCCGCACTCGGCAAGCGCCGCGTACAGTGCCGCGCCGGCATGACCTTTGCTGAGCAAAAAGCGGTCTCTGCCGTCCCAGCCGGGATTTTCGGCGTCATATTTTAAAATATCGGCATAAAGCACGGCCATAATGTCCGCCACCGAAAAAATCGCGCCGATATGACTTCCCTTTGACAGGTGCGTCATCTCAACGCCGTGACGGCGGATGAGCCATGCCAGTTGTTCGCTTTTCATGTAATGTTCTCCCTTAAGCGTTCTCCGTGTGAAAACGCGCTGATAAATTGCCCTTGCTTTACCGCGAAGCTTCATCCAAAAGCTGCATATCGTCCGCGTCGAGATGCCAGTCGCAGCCCTGAATGTTGTCGAGCAGCTGCGAAGGGCGCTTGACGCCGCACAGCACGACGGACAGCGGCAGATAGTCCAAAATAAAGCGGATAGCGACCGCCGAAACCGGCTTGCCGTATTTTGCGGCAACGGCTCTGAGCTTTTCTACGATTTCGAGGTTCTTTTGCAGCTTTTCGCCGTGAAAATTCACATAAACGGCGCGCGCACGTCTGTCGCCCGGCTGAAAATTCACGTTGTCACGGTTGTACTTTCCCGTCAAAATCCCCTGACCGAGACTTCCCCACGTCATGGGCGTGAGGTTTAAATCGCGCGAAAGGGTTTGAATATCCTTTTCGTTTTTGCGGCAGGCAAGGCTGAATTCTTCCTGAAAGCTGACAAAGCGGCCTTCAAAGGAAGAAATTTCCGCCCTATCGTTTTCGTGAATGTTAGAAAGCCCGTAATAGCGGATTTTTCCCGCTTTTTTCAAGTCCTCCAGTGCGCCGACAACCTCGCTGAGCGGCGTTTTTCCGTCGCGGTAGTGCACCTGGTACAAATCGAGATAATCGGTGCCCAGACGGCTGAGCGTGCCGTCGATGGATTCGTTAATCCACCGGGGCGAATTGTCATAAAAGGTGGGCGTTCCCTTTTTGGCGTGAACGCCGAATTTGGAGGCGATGACAACCTGATGGCGCTTGCCCTTGAGCGCTTTGCCGAGGGTGCGCTCCGACTGACCGAGTCCGTAGGTGTCGGCGGTGTCAAAAAAGTTAACGCCGCTGTCAACCGCGCAGTGAACCGCGTCAATCAGCTCGTCCTCACGAATGTCGCTGCCCCAGTCGTAGCCGCCCATCGGACAGCCGCCCATGCACAGGCGCGACACCCTGAGTTCTGAATTTTTCAGGTTAATGTACTCCATGCTTGTCTTCCTTAACAAAAATAAACTTTAGCGCTTTTTTCATCACGCTCCAAACCGTCTGCGCAAACAGGCGGACGTCCGTGCCGAACGAAACCGACTCGGCATAGCGGATGCGGAGCTTGTTTTTCTCTTTTAAAACATATTTTTCGTAGTATTCATCGGCATTTTCCTCGCCGACAATCTCATCGAGGCTGATGAATTCCAGCGAGCTGTAATCGGTAATGCCGGGGCGAACCTTCAAAATCACCTGCTCCGCTTCATCATAATTGTCGGTGTATTGCAGCAGCTCGGGGCGCGGGCCGATGAAGCACATGTCGCCCTTGATGATGCACAAAAGATTGGCGATCTCGTCAAGCTTGGTCTTGCGCAAAAAGCCGCCGACCTTGGTGATGCGGCTGTCGTGGAGCGCCGTGGTGCCGCCGCCGATTTTGTCGGCGTCCTTCACCATGGTGCGGAATTTAAAAATGCGGAACGGCTTGCCCTTGTAACCGCCGCGCGGCGCACGGTAGAACACGGGAAAGCCCGAGTCAACCGCAACCGCAATTGAAATAATGATAAAAACAGGCAGCAAAACCACAAACAGTATCAGCGACAAAACCAGCGCGATTATCCGCTTGACAAGCCTGTTATAAATTCCGTTGTACTTTCCCATATCACAAGCACGCAAAAAAAGCCGCGCGCAGCCTACCTCTTTCACTGAAAAATGCACAGATACCCATCGTATTATTTACATACTTTATTATTGTACTACAAACCGACTGATAAATCAATAGAATTTTATCAAAAAGCCAAAGCCCGGCTTTACTTCCCCTGCCGTTTGGGGTATAATTTTGGTGAAAAATAAAAAAGAAACGGAGAAACGCATGATTAAAATACTGTTTGTCTGCCACGGCAATATCTGCCGCAGCCCGATGGCGGAATTTGTAATGAAAAAAATGGTAAAAGAACGCGGACTGGAGCGCGAATTTTTGATTGCCTCCGCCGCCACCAGCACCGAGGAAATCGGCAATCCCGTTTATCCTCCGGCGCGGCGCAAGCTCGCCGAGCACAACATCGGCTGCGCCGGCAAAACCGCCGTGCAGATGACCAAGGCGGATTACGGAAAATACGATTACATCGTCGGCATGGATCAAATGAACCTGCGCAACATTATGCGCATTATCAAAAGCGATCCCGAACAAAAGGTGTCGCTGCTGCTCGATTTCACCGGCCATCCGCGCAATGTTGCCGACCCGTGGTATTCGGGCGACTTCGAAGCGACCTGGCGCGACGTCAGCGACGGCTGCGCCGCGCTGCTTAACCGTCTTATTCAAACGGAAAAATAAAAAAGAGCCGCTTTCATGCGGCTCTTTTTGTTCCGTCTATGCTTTTTTGGCTGAGGCTTTAAACATCGCGGTCAGGGTTGCGTTGTCGGCAGTGCCGGTTTCCTCGATTCCGTTCTTCTTTTGGAAGTCCTTAACCGCCTGTTCGGTGACGTCGCCGAAATAGCCGGTGATGTTTTCCTTGTCGTCAACATAGCCCAAATCATACAGGCGCTGCTGCATGATTTCAACGTTGTCGTTTTCGTCCTGCTTTTTCAGCGACAAACCGTCGAGCTTCACCTCATACTTGTCCGCCACGCTCTCATCCGCTTTGGCTGCGGGCTGAGCGGTCGCAGGAACAGTGGTTGCAGGCTGGGCGGCAGCGGTTGCCGCCACGGTTGCCGCAGAAGCGGCAGTTGGCGCCACGGTTGCCGAAACCGCCGCCGAGTCGGGCGTTGCGGCCTTGCCGTTATAAATAAAGTCAATCATGGTTTTCAGCGTTTCAACGGCCGTTGCGCCGGGGCGGCTCATGCTGGCAAGCGAAATTTGCATGGCGCGTTTGTTCTTGATTGCGTCGAGCTTTGCAAGCGTCTTATCATCGGTAATCGCCTTGAGCGTGTCGGCATTGTCATAGAACACAAAGGTGGGATTTGCGCCGGAGAGCGTAATGGGATCGACCAGGTTTTGATCGACGTTTACCGCCACGTTGACGCAGTTGGTGTAGCCCATCAGGATGTTGCCGTAGCTGCCGTTGGTGAGCTGCTTGAGCTGGCCGTTATCCAAATACAGATAGGCGATGGTGCTCAGCGCGCCGGTGCCGCTGAGGCCTTCGATGTTGCGCTTTTGCTTGTCGAGCTCGCCGACGAGCTTTTCATACGCGTCGGCGCCCTCCTTCAGGCCCGTCACCTTGCCGCCGAGGATTTTGCCGATGGTCTCGTAGTTGGTTTTGACCTCCGCCGAGCTTTGCGGCTGCTGCAGCTTAATCACGGGAATATTCTTTTCCTCAAGCTTTTCCTTGGCGCCGCGCGTCAGCTCCTCGCCGGCGAACACCAAATCAGCACCCAGCTTTTCGATGACGTCCACATCGGGATTGGTGGAAGAACCGACAATCGGCGCCGCCGCAAGCGACTCCTGGTTCACCGCGTCGCTTCTGCCGGCAAACTTGCGGTCATAACCGATATACGACATGATGTCGGCGGTTGCCGCGTCGAGCACCACAACGTTTTGGGGCTCCTTGTCAATGGTGTAGTTGGCGATCTGCACCGGATACTCCTGATTGCCGCAGCCGCCGAGCAGCGCCGCGACCGACAGGGCGATAACCGCCGCCAGTGCCATAGAAACAATCTTTTTCATACGTTACCTCCGTTTATACTCCATACCGCAAGGGTGATTCATCTATTATATAGAAACCGTTTAACAAAACAGCGATTCCACATACTGCTTTGCACACCGCGGAGAACGTCCGCCGCGCGACAGTGCAAACCGTTCGGCGCCGGCGCACAGCTCGTCGTCGCTGAGAGCAACGCCCTTTTGCTTTGCCATGGCAAGCACGATTTCCAAAAATTCGTTTTTGGTCGGAATGGTGTAGCGCACCGCAAGGCCGAAGCGGTCGGACAGCGACAGCGTTTCCTGCATGTTGTCGCGCGTGTGCACATCGTCCACCGAAACGGCGCGGTCAGACAGCCGTTCCTTCACAATATGTCTGCGGTTTGAGGTGGCGTAAATCAGCGCATTTTTCGGGCGCGCCGCCAAGCCGCCCTCGAGCACCGCCTTGAGCGTGGTGTAGGTTTGGTCTTGGTGCTGAAAGGACAAATCATCAATAAAAATAATGAACTTCATGGGCAGGTGGGCGATTTTGTCAACCAGCAGCGGAAAATCCGTCAGCTGTTCCTTCGGCATTTCCACAATGCGCAGGCCGTCGCGGCGAAACTCGTTTGCCATCGCCTTAACGGTAGAGCTTTTGCCGGTGCCCATGTCGCCGTACAGCAGGCAGTTGTTGCAGCTTTTTCCCTGCAAAAAGGCGCGCGTGTTGTCCATCACGCGTTGCCGCTGGCGCTCATAGCCCGTAAAGTCGTCTAAATCAATCGTGTCATAGTTGATGATGGGCTGAATGTCGCCGCCGCGCCAGATAAACGCCTTGTAACGCGCAAAAATGCCGCAGCCGTTTTCGCGGTACCAGCGCGCCACGCTGTCGAGCGAGCCGTCAAACAAGCGGAAGCCTTCGGCGCATTCGCCGCTGTGCCACCGCGGCAAGGAGGGCGCAACGGGCGCGATTTCGTCATAGCGCGGATACGCCTTGAGCACATCATCGCTTTGCAGCCCGGCGGCAGCGAGAATCGTCTCGCAGTCGTGCCGCACCGCGCGCTGAAGCTCCCCGGGAAGGAGCGCGTGCGTGCCGCCTGCCGCGCTGCGCGTAAAGACGTTTTCGTCAAAAAGCGCCGCCTCGGTCATGGCATAGGCAAGGCTGTCGCTGCAGCCGCGTTCGCAAATCAGCGAATAAAATTCTCCGTAACAGCTCAAAAATTCTTCGGGGCTTTTGTCGAGCGCACACAGCAGGCGAAAAAACGCCTTGGGCACGCTGCGGTTCAAAATGCCGCGAAAAACACTCAGCGCGGAAAGATTCAGTTTTACCTCATCAACACGGTTCATACAAATCATTCCAATCACCCCTTATTTTACGCCTTTTTCGCAAATTAGTCAACAATTGATTTTCACAAACAGCAGTTGCAATCAGGCGGTTTCCTATGCTATAATAAACATAATCGGCTTTATAGCCTTTGACTAACCCCAACTCAAGGAAGTAATTATGAAAAGAATCATCCCCGTTATTGCCATCCTGCTGATATTTGCAGTCGGCATAGGCTTTTTGGCCTATCCGCTCGTCAGCTCGGTGGTCAACAACATCAGCGCCCGCAACGAAGCGGAGGTCAACATTCAAAAGGTCGCCCAAACAGACGAAGCAAAAATCGACGCGCTGTTTGCCGAGGCGGACGAATACAATCACAGCCTTGTCAGCACGATTATCCTGACCGACCCGTTCGATCCCGAATCCTACGAAAAAATCGGCGCGCATTACCGCGAAACCTTTAACGTGGACGAAAACGGCTTAATCGGCTATGTCACCGTTCCGAAAATCAACGTGTATCTGCCGATTTATCACGGCACCTCCAAGGAGGTGCTCGACAAGGCGGCAGGACACCTCGCCAACACCTCGCTGCCCGTCGGCGGTCCGAGCACGCACAGCATTATTTCGGCGCACACGGGCTTTCCGACCGAAACCTTCTTCGACTACCTCACCGATTTGGAGGTGGGCGACGAATTTTTTATCAAGGTGCTCAACCGCACGCTGAAATATGAGGTTGACCAAATCAAGGTCATCGAACCGGACGACACCTCGGATTTGTATGTGATCGACGGCGAGGACCACGTCACCCTGCTCACCTGCACGCCCTACGGACTGAACACACACCGCCTGATTGTGCGCGGCACGCGCGCCCCCTATGAGGAAAAGGAAGACGAGGACAAGGTTGCAAGCGTCTCCGTTGAAAACGGTTTTATTTATCTGTTCGGCTACCGCGTCAGCTTTTTGGCGGCAGGGTTGATTTTGGCGGCGTTTTTGCTTGTTATCGCGGCAGTTGTGTTCTTTGTGATTCGCAGCAACCGCAAAAAGGCCGCACGGCACAAGCAGCAAAAGGACGGTGGCTGATATGTGGAAAAAAATCGCAGTCGCCGTCGCCGTTGTCATGCTGCTGGCGGGCATAGGCTTTTTGCTCTACCCCACCGTATCCAACGAAATCGGCAAGGCAAGGGCAAACGGCGAAATTGAAGCCTTTGAAAAGCGCGGCGCGCAGGCGGTGGATTCCTACGCCCCCTCCGACGCAGACGAGCCGGTTAAAACGCGCGACGAAGCGCTGGAAAAGGGCTATATTGACGACGAGGGCTATCCCATTGACAAAAACGGCAGCCGCACCGCAGGCGAGCCGGTTGTGTTTACCTTTGACCTTGACCGGCTTCACGCGGACAGCCGCGCCTACAACCGCAGTATTCTGCACCATCAGGGCACGGTTGACACCAACGACTTTTCGGCGGCGGCGCTGCAAATGTCGCGCTATGGACTGTCGAACTTTTACGCCTTTGTTTCCGCGCCTGCCATCGGCATGCGCCTGCCCGTATATTTGGGCGCAAACGACGCGATGATGAGCTACGGCGCGGCGCATTTGTGCAACACCTCGCTGCCGCTTGACGAAACCGACACCAACGCCGTTATCGCCGCTCACACGGGCTATATCGGCAGGATTTTCTTTGATAATATCCGCAACCTGGAAATCGGCGACGAGGTTAGTATTGCCAATTACTGGGAAAATATTGACTACCGCGTTATCGAAACCAAAACCGTGCCGCCCACCTACACCGACGACACGCTGATTCAGGACGGCAGACAACTGTTGACGCTCGTCACCTGCATTACCGAAAACGGCGTCACCAACCGCTACCTAGTGATTTGCGAAGCAACGTGACGTTTTTCCGTGACGCCTTTGTGCAACGCGGAGGAAAAGGAAGCCGCGGCAAAACGGCGTGACAAGCGTTATCCTGTTATTTGCACGGCAACGTAACCAAAAAACAACACGGGCGCGCCGAAAAGGCGCGCCCGTTCTCGTATCATACCAATCTTCATTAAAATTTCAATTTAAAAATCGAATCAATTTTGCTTCCTGACGATTTTGTATTCGTCATAAAGCTGAAAGTAATGGCAGTTCTTCACGTTTTGCGTGAGGAACTTTTCCATTTCATCCTCGTCCAAATTCACGTCGCAGTAGTCGCCGAACTCCTCGTCGGTCACATAATGCGAGCACATTTCACAGTTGTCCATACGTCCTCCGTTATGCGTACTTATTGTAGCCGAACGGCACATAATTGTCGAGCTGTTCAAACACCTCGTCCACGCTTTCGGCGACGGAATAGAGCTTGTGCACCGCCTCGGATATAAATTTTTCCGCAACGGACTGCTCCATCATGTTAATCATCGAATCGTAAAATCCGTTGGTGTTCAAAATAACAATCGGCTTGTCATGCTGTCCGAGCTGCTTGAGGGTGATCACCTCAAAAAACTCCTCGAGCGTTCCGATGCCGCCGGCGCAAATAACAAACGCGTCGGCGCGATCCTCCATAATCCCCTTGCGCTCGCGCATGGTTTTGGTTAAAATCAGCTCGCCGTAGTCGGTGACAAGCACGTTCATATTCACAAAAAAGTCGGGAGAAACGCCCGTCAGCCTGCCGTTTTCCGCGATAACGCCGCGCGCCACCGCGCCCATAATGCCGTATTTGCCCGCGCCGAAAATCACGTTGCAGCCGCGCGCGGCAAGCGCTTTTCCAAGCTCCTCGGCGGTGTCAAGATATGCGCGGTCGATTTTTTCGCTCGAAGAGCCGAAAACGCAAATGTTTTGCATGCCATCAATCTCCAAAATATCAGTATTATTCGTAATTTCTCACCAGCGAAATCACCTTGCCGAGCAAAATGACCTCGTCGACGATAATCGGCTCAAACGCGTCGTTCTCGGACTGCAGACGGAAGTGGCCGTCCTCCTTGTAAAAGCGCTTGACGGTTGCCGAATCGTCCACCAGCGCCACGACGATTTCGCCGTTCTCCGCCACAGGCGTGCGGTGCACAATGACGATGTCGTTGTCAAAAATGCCGGCCTTTATCATACTTTCGCCCTGAATCCGCAGTGCAAACAGCTCTCTGCCCCTGCCGAGGCGGTCGGACACCGGCACATAGCACTCCACGTCCTCCACCGCGACAATCGGGTTGCCGGCGGCAACCTTGCCCAGCACCGGAACGCTCAGGCTCTTTTCCTCGCCCGTAATTTGAATGCAGCGGTTCACGCCGTGCTCGCGCACGATGAAGCCCTTTTCCTCCAGCGCCTTGAGGTGATGGTGAACGGTCGAGGTTGAGCTGAGCCCCACCTCGTCGCAAATCTCGCGTACCGACGGCACGCGTCCGTCCGCAGAACACTTTTTCAGATATTCCAAAATTTTTTGCTGGCTTTTGCTCAACGGCTTCATAACGCCACCTGCCCTTTTTGTTGATAGGCTCATTATATCATATTATTATGCAGAAATCAAACATTTGTTCAAAATTTTTAAAAAATTTTTTGAAAAACCTTAAATTTCAAAATACTTTCAATTTGACTTCACACAGTTTTCATAATCGGGGTGTTTAATATAGCTGTACTCAAAAGACGGAACCGCAACCGTCGAGTATATTGTTCTACCCTCCTCAATGCAAGCCGACGCAGAGGCTTGTATTTGTACCCCTCATTTTTTACAGACAAAGCGAAACAGCGCGTATCGAAAGATACGCGCTGTTTTGTTCCGAGTGCCTCGGATGGCAGGGCGCCTTTGGAAGAATCGGTTTAACTATTAACTCTCAACTCTCAACTCTCAACTTTCAACTCTTACCTTGAATATACTCGTCAATCGCTTTCGCGGCGGTTTTGCCTTCGCCCATGGCGAGGATAACGGTAGCCGCGCCGGTGACGGCGTCGCCGCCGGCGAACACGCCCTCGCGCGTGGTTTTGCCGTTTTCGTCCACAATAATGCCGCCCCAACGCTGTGTTTCAAGCCCCTTGGTGGTGGACTTAATCAGCGGATTGGGCGAGGTGCCGATTGCCATAATAACGCAATCAACGTCGAGCACAAACTCGCTGTCGGGAACCTGCACCGGGCGGCGTCTGCCGCTGGCGTCAGGCTCGCCCAGCGCCATTTTTTCGCACTTGACCGCCTTAACAAAGTCCTCGTCGTTGCCCAAAATCTCAACGGGATTGGTGAGCATCATAAACTCCACGCCCTCTTCCTTGGCGTGATGCACCTCCTCGCGGCGCGCAGGCAGCTCCTCCTCGCTGCGGCGGTACATAATATACACCTTTTCGGCGCCGATGCGCAGCGCGCTTCTGGCGGCGTCCATCGCCACGTTGCCGCCGCCGACAACCGCCACCTTTTTGGCGTGCATAATCGGGGTGAGGGCGTTGTGCTTATACGCCTTCATCAAATTGGTACGGGTGAGGAACTCATTGGCTGAATACACGCCGCACAGGTTCTCGCCCGGGATGTTCATAAACCGCGGCAGGCCCGCGCCCGAGCCGATAAACACCGCTTCAAAGCCGTATTCCTTCATCAGCTCGTCGATGGACAGCACCTTGCCGATAACCATGTTGGTTTCAATCTTAACGCCCAGCGCGGCGAGGTTGTCAACCTCCTTCTGCACAATCGTTTTGGGCAGGCGAAACTCGGGAATGCCGTAAACCAGCACGCCGCCGGCGAGGTGGAGCGCCTCGAACACCGTGACCTCATAGCCCTTTTTGGCGAGGTCGCCGGCGCAGGTCAAGCCCGACGGGCCGGAGCCGATTACCGCCACCTTATGGCCGTTGGGCGCAGGCTTTTTCACGCTTTTTTCGGGCTGCGCGTTGTGCCGGTCCGCGACAAAGCGTTCGAGTCTGCCGATGCCCACGGGGTCGCCCTTTTTGCCGCGCACGCACAGCTTTTCGCATTGGCTCTCCTGCGGACACACCCTGCCGCAGACGGCAGGCAGGTT
Source organism: uncultured Ruminococcus sp. (assembly GCA_902797525.1). Classification (GTDB taxonomy): domain Bacteria; phylum Bacillota; class Clostridia; order Oscillospirales; family Acutalibacteraceae; genus Ruminococcoides. Next base: position 13,053 of record CADBSZ010000171.1, read on the forward strand.
GCTGGAATCGGAAATAATATCATAGGCGGCGGCGTAATCGCCCTTGACCACCTGTTGAATAAAATCGGGAATCTGAATGTGCACGGGGCAGCCCGACACACACGGACGGTGCTTGCAGTTGAGGCAGCGCGCGGCTTCCTGCTGCGCCATTTCCTCGGTGTAGCCCTGCGACACCTCCAGAAAGTTATGCGCCCTTTCCTTTGCGTCCTGCGAGGGCATGGGAGTTTTGTTCGGTGACATGTTGGGCATTTACTGCACCTCCTTGTTCAGCAAATTGCATGTGGCTTCATAGGCGTGGCGCTCGAACTTGCGGTACATCGCCGTGCGCTTCATCGCCTCGTCAAAATCAACCTTGAAGCCGTCAAAATCGGGGCCGTCAACGCAGGCAAACTTGGTTTCGCCGCCGACGGTCAGGCGGCAGCCGCCGCACATGCCGGTGCCGTCAATCATAATCGGATTCATCGAAACGGTGGTGGGAATGCTGTGAGGACGGGTGGTTTCCACCACAAACTTCATCATCAGCAGCGGACCGATGGCGATTACCATGTCGTACTGCTCGCCCGACTCAATCAGCGCCTTCAGCGGCGCGGTGACAACGCCCTTGTCGCCGTAGGAGCCGTCGTCGGTCATGACGATATACCGGCCGGAGCAGGCGGAAAACTCGTCCTCCAAAATGACAAAATCCTTGTTGCGGAAGCCGACGATGGAATGCACCTCGCAGCCGTTTTCGTGCAGCTTTTGCGCAATCGGCAGCGCGATGGCGCAGCCCACGCCGCCGCCGACAACGCACACCTTTTTCAAGCCCTCAATTTCGGTGGGCTTGCCGAGCGGTCCGGCAAAGTCCGCCAGCGAATCGCCCTCCTCAAGGGTGTTGAGCTGACGGGTGGTCGCGCCGACAATCTGGAAAATAATGCAAACGGTACCGCGGTTTGCATCGGTGCCCGAGATGGTCAGCGGAATGCGCTCGCCGTCCTTGGTGGCGCGCAAAATGACAAACTGACCGGGCTCCGCCTTTTTGGCAACCAGCGGCGCCTCAATCTGCATCAGGGTGATGTTGTGACTGAGCGGTCTTTTTTCCACAATTTTATACATAGCGGATTCTCCCTTACTGATATATCGGAATTTGGTGAAATTTTATGTTGATTCATATTATTGTACCATATTCGCGCCGCAATTTCAATAGGGCGGTTTTTGACAAAAACTGTTTTGATACAGGCACGGGATAAATGATAAAATTTAAAAATCCTCTTTACCTTCCGCCGAATATTTGTTACAATAAGGTCAATGATAAAACCAACACGAAAGGAACGTGATGTATATGGCAAATATCAGCAGAAAAGTGGTGCTGGTCGGCACGGGCATGGTCGGCATGAGCTTTGCTTACGCCGCGCTGAACCAGAGCGTTTGCGACGAGCTGGTGCTCATTGATCTCAACGAAGTCCGCGCGCGCGGCGAGGCGATGGACCTCAACCACGGCCTGGCGTTTTCCAACTCCAGCATGAAGATTTATTTCGGCGATTATTATGACTGCTCCAACGCAGACATCGTCATCATCTGCGCCGGCGTAAACCAAAAAGAGGGCGAAACGCGCCTGGAGCTTTTGCAGCGCAACACCAAGGTGTTTGAGTCAATTGTGCCGCGCGTGGTATCCTCGGGCTTTGAGGGCATTTTCCTGGTTGCCACCAACCCCGTTGACATTATGACGCGCGTCACCTATGAGCTGAGCGGCTTTAACGCGGCGAAGGTGATCGGCACGGGCACCACCCTCGACACCGCGCGCCTGCGCTATCTGCTCGGGCAGTATTTTGAAATCGACCCGCGCAACATGCACGCATATGTCATCGGCGAGCACGGCGACAGCGAATTTGTGCCGTGGAGCCAGGCAATTGTGGCGGTGAAGCCGATTTATGATGTGCTTGAGGACAATCCCAACCGCTACAAAATGGAGGATTTGGACAAAATCAGCGACGAAGTGCGCACTGCCGCCTACGAAATCATCAAGGCGAAGGGCAGCACCTACTACGGCATCGGCATGGCGATTTGCCGCATTGTGCGCGCGATTTTCCACAATGAAAATACTGTGTTCACCACCTCGGTGCGTCTGCGCGGCGAATACGGTTTGAAAA
>CADBSZ010000172.1 GCA_902797525.1 uncultured Ruminococcus sp.
GCCTACGTCAAACGTAATGCCCGCGAGTCTGTTGTGCTTCAGCCCGATAGAGGACGCTTCGATGACCATCGCTTTGCAGCCCGCGTTTATCATATCGCGCATGGCTTTTTGGATCTCGTAGCTTTCGGGCGTGGTGTTGTCTGTTTTATAGGTGTTGCCGCCGTAAACAATGCCCAGCGTGCCGATGGTGCCGGTTTTAATGCCCGCGTGCTCAAAAATCTCGGCAATCATCGCGGTGGTGGTGGTTTTTCCCTTGGTGCCGGTAATCGCCACGGTCATCAGCTCGTTTGCGGGATTGCCGAACAGCTCGGCACTCATCAGCGCCAGCGCGCAGCGCGTGTCGTCCACCTTAACAACCGCCACGTCCTCGGGAACGGCAAAATCAAGCGCGTCGCTGACAACCAGCGCCGACGCGCCCTTTTCCACGGCTGACTGCGCAAATTTGTGACCGTCCGAGGTGTAGCCCTTCAGACAGATAAAGGCAGTGCCCTCTGTCGCCTTGCGCGAATCATAAACAATGTCGGAAATGTCGGGATTGCCGCCGTTTTGCGCGGTATAGGCGACATTTTTTAAAAGGTCATATAGTTTCATGGAACCGCTCCTTTTTGCATATAGATTATTATATGACTATTATAGCAGGGTGGCGCCGTGTTTACAACCACTATTTGCGGAATATTTCAATCGTTTTCCACGCGTTGTGTGCGTTTTTTGAGCAAGCCCCAAGATGTTGCGGTAATAAAAATATCGTTTTTGCAAGGGCAAAAAACCGCCTTGTGTTCGTTTTTCGGTCAATTGGTGAAAATTAACTAAAATTTTTCGCGAAATTTTTAAACGCGCCGAAAATCGGCGGCTTCAAACCGCAAAAATAGGACATTTACCTCAATTAATGCAGGCAGGTTTGAGCAAAATTCACAAAGGGAATAGAGTTAAACTGCATAATTAGGCAGGGCAAAGTTTGTGCAAAATATCAAAATAGATAAAATAGACAGGTAAATTTATACAAAAATCAAAGTCAAAATTAACAAGTTAGATAAAAAGTACAAAAGTGGTTGAAATTTGCTTGCGTTTTTGATATTATTTAATTAGTGGAACAGAGAGTCGTTTGTGCAATTTGCTCCATGAATAATTTTTTGAAAGAAGGATATTCCAATGAAAAAAGTTCTCGCCATTTTATTGGCAGGCATGCTGACAGCTACAGCCTTCGCAGGCTGCGGCGGCGGCGGTTCAAACACGGAATCCAAGGCTGAGGGCGGCAACACCGAGTCCAAGGCTGAGGGCGGCGACGCTGCAGAAGTCGACCACTCCTGGCCCGACGCTTCTCTGTTTGGCGACGAAACCAACGTAGAGCTCAAGGTTTGGGCTCCTGATAAGGCTGTTAACCTCGTTAAAGAGCAGGTTAAGGCTTTCCAGGCTCACTACAGCGACATCACCTTCAAGAGCATCGAAGTAATCGCGCAGGGCGAATCCGACGCGGCTACCCAGATCATCAACGACCCTGAGCAGGCTGCTGACGTATTCGGCTTCCCGAGCGACCAGACCAACAAGCTCATGGACGCTCAGGTTCTGGCTCCCGTTGCTCCCGCGCTGAGCAGCACCGTTAAGGCTATGAACGCTGAAAAGACCGTTTCCGCTGCTACTTTCGACGATGAGCTTTATGCTTTCCCCGAAACCAACGATAACGGTTACTATCTCGTATACGACAAGACCGCTGTTACCGACGAAGACGCCAAGACTCTCGAGGGCGTTCTCGAGGCTTGCAAGAAGGCCGGCAAGACCTTCATCATGGACTGCGGCAACGGCTTCTACAGCTGCGTATTCGCCTTCACCGGCGGCGCGGTTATCGACGGCTTTGAAGAAGACGGCGAAACCCAGAAATTCGTTGACTATGACGAAGACAAGGCTGTTGACACCCTCATGGCTTTCGCTAAGCTGATGAAGGACTACAAGGGCATCTTCACTTCTCAGGATCCTGCAAACATCTCCACCGGCTTCAAGAACGGTAAGGTTGCTGCAGGCGTTGACGGTTCCTGGAACGCAACTGCTGACAAGGAATCCCTCGGCGACAACTTTGCTGCCGCTAAGCTCCCCACCATCAAGGTAGGCAACGAAGACAAGCAGCTCATCTCCATGTTCGGTTACAAGTACATCGGCGTTAACTCTCACTCCAAGTTCCAGCGTTCCGCTCAGATTCTCGGTTACTACCTCGCAGGCGAGGAGTGCCAGAAGCAGAGAGCTGAGCAGCTCGGTTGGGGTCCCTCCAACACCGCAGCTCAGGAAGCTACTTCCTCCGATCCGATCCTCCAGGCGATCGCAGCTCAGGCTGACAACGCAGTTGCACAGGTTAACATCGCAGGTACTTTCTGGTCCGCTATGGGTACTCTCGGCAGCGAGATGTACAAGGACAACTGGAAGGCTGACGACAAGGCAGCTACCAAGACTCTGTTCGAGAAGACCATCGCTAACGTTCGCGACGAATAATTTATTCGCAGCCCAATAAAAGCTGATTACGGGGTGCCCCTTTTCGGGGGCGCCCCGACAAACCCGATTTACGTTTTCTATACACCAAACGAATAATGTTTTTTATTATATGGGAAACGTAAAAAGCATTATTAGTTTGGTGTTATATAATAA
>CADBSZ010000173.1 GCA_902797525.1 uncultured Ruminococcus sp.
CTGTGCCGCACCGCGCAGTACGACGCCGCGCGCGCCGAGCTGATGAAGATTACCGGCGTGGGCGTCAAGGTGGCGGACTGCACGCTGTTGTTCGGCATGCACCGCATTGAGGCGTTTCCGCTTGACGTCTGGATGAAGCGCGCCATGGCGGTGCTGTTTCCCGAATGGTCATCCGATGATTTCGGCGAATTTGCAGGTGTTGCGCAGCAATATATTTTTCATTACAGCCGTATGCATCCCGAATTGTTCGAATAGCCTAATTTTTGTGCAGTATAAACACAATTTCGCAAGCGCAGTTGTGCAATCTGCCATTTTGTCCGTGACAATCTACAAATTACACCGAAATATTTTTACCGAAAAAAATGGTCGGTTCAATTGCGAGATTTGTTTATGTGTGGTATAATTATGCTAGATAGTAGGCTGAAAGCCTTAAATCGGAAAAATCTATTTAGAAGAGGAGCTATTAACATGAGAGCAATGAAAAGAACCGTTTCCGTTTTGCTTTCTCTGATGCTTGTGCTCGGCATGATGACCATCGGCATGAGCGCAGTCGGTGCGGCGGAAACACACAAAGTCAACGTAAAGTCCAACATTGGCGAAGACACGGCGGTTGATTTCACTGCCAGCAGCGAGCAGGTTACCGTAACCTACAAGCTCAAGGCTGATCTTGACATCGTCAACACACAGGGCGTTATCACCTATGACCCCGCTGTTTTGAAGATTGCAAGCACCAACACCGCAAAAACCGTTATGCCCAACTTTGAGAGCAACCGCACTGTCAACCTGACCAAGAAAGACGGCAGAATTCCGTTTAACTGCTCCGATTTCGAGTATGGCTATGACTTTAAGACTGAGGCTGTTTTCGCGACTGTTGTCTTTGATATTCTTGACGCTTCTGCTGACACCGATGTTAACCTCAACGTTAGCATCCTGACAGCTTCCACCGCGCTGAACACCACTTCCGAAAACGACGTTGCACTGGTTGACGGCGACGTTGTTGACAGCAGCAAGTTTACCTCTGCTACCGAAGCAAAGGTTACTCCCGATGTAATTGATATCGATCCCAAAGGTTTCTTTGACGGTCACGCGCTGAACCTTCAGGGCAGAGTAGGCGTTATGTTCTACTTCCAGATTCCCGACGCTGTAAAGGGTCGCACCGTAAAGGCGGTTCTTTCCTCCGATTTTGATGAGGATGTTGAGGTTCCGCTCGATTCTACCACATGGAGTTCTTATGACGCAGCGTATGTCGGCACCTATTTTGTTCGTTCCGTTAACCTTGCTGATGCAATCACGGCAAAGATTTACGTGGACGGTCAGTATGTTGGCGAGGATGATCCCTATTCCGCCAAGACTTATATTGACAACAAGATCAAAAAAGCCGGCACAAGCGCAACCTTGAAGAACCTGTTGTATGCGTTGGCTGAGTATGGTTCGTCCGCACAGCTTTACTTCCAGGCTCTCAATCCCTCAATTGATTATCACACCGACAACCTTCCCAATGCCGGTCTTAATTACACAGCGCCTGTAGTAACGGCTGATGATATTGACGCACCCGCTTACACCAGACCTGACTATTCCTCTCTTGGAATTAATAATAACGAAATTTATACTTCCATGATTCTTGCTGCCGATACCGGTATTGAGGTTGACTTTGGTCTTCTTACCACCGACAGATCCAAGATTGACGCGGCAAACGTAACGGTTAAGGGCGTCAAGGCAGATTATGAGTATCATGCAAACTACAACGAAGTAGCTTACACTATTTCCAACATTTATTCCAACAAGTACGCAGAGGAGTATTCCGTAAACTTTGGTAACGGTTTGGAATACAAGATCAGCATCAACAACAGACTTAAGAATGTATTGAGCAAGTCCAGCTCTTCCGCAGAATACAAGAAGCTGGCTGCGGCAATGTACACCTATGGCCAGGCTGCACATGCTCACTTCGGCGATGCTGCATAATTCAATTTTAAAATAATTTTTTCACATATACCATGCAAAGGAGGTGCACTTACATTGAAATACACAAAGGCTATGATCGAGGTAATCGATCTCGTTGCTGAGGACGTAGTTCTCACAAGCGGCAGCGGCGATCCTACTTGCCCCGTAAAGACTGAGAGAGACAAAGACTAATCTCAAACAAAGAAGGCTGCTGATGAAAATCGGCAGCCTTTTGTTTTGTATCATTCAGTTAAAAGCAAATCCTGACGGTTATGAATCGGGCGCGCAGGCTGCTTGCTTTTTCTATTGATGTAGTGTATAATTCTAGCAGACAGTACGCTTCGGCAAAAAGAACAAAGAAGGTGACGTTTATGCAAATGGTTTTAAAGGGCGACACGTCGGTAAAAACACTTGTCGGGCACAAAAAAACAATTCCCGGACTGATATACCGCTGGTCTGATTTTGTTTTCCCTTTTTCGCATCTGGGCAAAAGATATGTGTTTAATAATTTAACCAAGCGCTGTTACTGCATTGACGAACAGACGCTTAACACGGAAAAAAATGCGCGATTTACAAGCGAAAGCGATATTAAACAGGATGTAATGGACGTTTTGGTTGCCGATTTGTTTTTGGTTCCCGAGGACAAAGATGAAACGCAGCTTTATGAAGGCTTTTTAAAAATCGCACGCGCCATGCGACGCTCTAAGGGATACAGCTCGTACACTATTTTGCCGACAACCGCCTGCAACGCGCGCTGCGTGTATTGCTTTGAGCTGGGATATGAATATGTCTCGATGAAGGCCGAAACAGCAGAGCGTCTGATTCAATTTATCATCGAAACCCATAATCCCAAAAAGAAAGTCGAATTAAACTGGTTTGGCGGAGAGCCGCTTGTGGGAGAAAAAATCATTGATAAAATTTGTGAGGGACTTCGCAATGCAGGCGTTGATTACACCGGCTATATTGTGACGAACGCCAGCCTGATTTCCGCGGAAAACATAAAGAAAATGCAGTCGTTGTGGAATGTGCAGGAAATGCAGATTACCTTGGACGGCGCAGAGGATGAATACAACGCGCGAAAAAATTATTATCATCATTACCCCTCGGCATACTGGCACGTGCTCAGCAGGATTAAAATGGTCAACGAAGCCGGCATATTTATTTATATCCGTGTAAATATCGACAGCGGCAACATTGGCGGGCTCAGGCAGATGTTTTCAGAATTGGAGCCTTTTGTTCCCGACAAAAAGAACGTTGTTGTACTTTTGACGCCGCTTTTTCAGGTGCAGGAAAGCTTGGACGGACTTTCTGTTTGGAACCGGTGCTTTGATTTGTTCGACTTCATTCAGTCGCTGGGCTTCCGTTTGCAGACAATGTCAAGAATTCGAGAGCTTACGGTGCAATATTGTATGGCGGACTCACCAGACCGCTGCGTTGTGATTGGGCCTGACGGCAGGCTGTATCCGTGCGAAAGCATTGAGGCGATGCCCTCTCTGGGCAATATTTGGGACGGCGTTACGAATCAGGAGCTGTACAACGAGCTTTCTCAGGTTGAAAAAACGGCGGAAAAATGCAAGGGATGTGTATTTTTGCCCGATTGTACACCGTTTTCCAAATGCGAAAACTTTTTGGCAAATTGCAAAACCGTGCGTGAAAAATATTTGTTGTTTTCTTTGAACAGGAAGCTGAGTCAATTAGAGAACGGCGCAGGAAACGACACAGAGGATAATCAAATTACTTGCTAAAAAAAGACCGCACCCGTCAGGGTACGGTCTTAATTTTATGTATTAATGTTGTAAAACCGCCGCGCGTTGTCCGCGGTAATGTCGAGCAGCTCCTGAATGCCGATATTGCGCAGGGAGGCAATTTTTTCCGCCGCGTAGATAATCATCGAGCTGTCACAGCGCTTGCCGCGGAAGGGCACGGGCGACATATAGGGCGCGTCGGTTTCAAGCAGCAGGCGGTCAAGCGGAATTTCGCCGGCGACCTCCACACTGTGGCGCGCGTTTTTAAATGTCACAACGCCGCCCAAACTGATATAGCAGCCCAGCCGCATTGCTTCGCGCATCAGCTCCACACTGCCCGAAAAGCAGTGCACCAGCGCCTTCGGCTTGTATTTGCGCAGCAGGTCAAAAACATCGCCGTGCGCTTCCCGGTCATGGACGATAACCGGCATGTTTAGGTCAAGCGACAGTTGAAGCTGTTCCCCGAACACACGCTGCTGCAGCGGCTTTGGAATGTCCCAGTGATAGTCAAGTCCCGTTTCTCCGATGGCAACTACCTTCGGATGCTTTGTCAGTTCGGCAATTTGGTCGAGATAATTCCCGGGCATGTTTTCCAAATTTTCGGGATGAAACCCCACCGCAGCATAAAAGTAGGGATACTTTTCCGCGAACGCAATCGCTCTTGCGGCGGATTCCAAGTCCACCGCGTTGTTCACCACGCCGCAAACGCCCTTTTCCGGCAGCGCCGCCAGCAACGCCTCGCGGTCGTCGTCAAACCAAGCGTCGTCATAATGCGCGTGACTGTCAAAAATGTTATGGTACATCATCAATTTTCCGAATTTAATTTAGGAGATTTTCCATCCTGCCGGCATGCTGCCGTCTACGATAATCACCTTGAGCTGTTCGTTTTCGCCCTCGCCGGTGAAAGCGGACAAAATCATGCCGCGGCTTTCAATGCCGCACAGCTGGACGGGCTTGAGGTTCGACACAAACAGAATTTTCTTGCCGACCAGCTCCTCGGGCTGATAATATTTCGCGATTCCGCTGACGATGGTGCGTTCGGCGGAGCCGTCAAAAATGCTGAACTGAAGCAGCTTTTTGCTCTTTTTCACCTTTTCGCACGCCTTAACCTCGCCGACACGGATGTCGCACTTTGCAAAATCATCAATGCCGATTTTCGGGATGCTCTCCAAATCCTCGACCTCTTGCTCGATTTCCTCAATCGACTTTTCACCCTCGGCGGCCGCCTGCTGCATCGCCTGCACTTCTTCCTCAAATTTCTTTGCGTCAATGCGCACAAACAGAGGCGTTGCCTGACCGAGCTGCGTGCCGGGCTTTGTCGCGCCGAACGCCTTTAAGCTGTTGTAATCGGCAACGTCACAGCAAATCTGCTCCAAAATCGCCTTGTTGGTGTCGGGCATAAAGGGCTGCAGCAGAACCGCAATGAAGCGAATGCTCTCGAGAAGATTATACAGCACCGTGCCCAGGCGCGGTTTGGTGTCGTCGCTTTTCGCGAGCACCCACGGCGCGGTTTCGTCGATGTATTTGTTGCAGCGCTTTGCGAGGTTGATAACCGCCTCCAGCGCGTCGCTGATGTGGAAGGCGTTGAACGCGTCGTCCACCTTTTGCACGGTGTCAAAGCAGAACTGCTTTAATTCGTCGTCAAGCGCGTCGGGCGTGTTCGGCTCCTGCACAACGCCGCCGAAATATTTGTTGTTCATGGCAATGGTGCGGTTGACGAGGTTGCCCAGTGTGTTCGCCAAATCGGAGTTAAAGCGCTCTACGATGGTGTCATAGGTAATCGAGCCGTCGTTGGCGAAGGGCATTTCGCTCAGCAGATAATAACGCACCGCGTCCACGCCGATCATCTTCACCAGTTCGTCGGCATAAATCACGTTGCCGCGGCTTTTGCTCATTTTGTCCTCGCCGAACAGCAGCCACGGATGGCCGTAAACCTGCTTGGGAAGCGGCTCGCCCAGCGCCATCAGCATAATCGGCCAATAGATGGTGTGGAAGCGCACGATGTCCTTGCCGATGATGTGCGCGTCGGCAGGCCAGTACTTTTTGTACATCTCGCCGCTGCCGTCGGGATCATATCCGAGGGATGTAATATAGTTTGAAAGCGCGTCAATCCACACATAGACCACGTGCTTGTCGTCAAAGTCAACGGGAATGCCCCACTTAAAGCTCGTGCGCGACACACAAAGGTCCTGCAGACCGGGCTTGATGAAGTTGTTGAGCATTTCCTTTTTGCGGCTTTCGGGATAGATGAAGTCGGGGTGGCTCTCAATATATTCCTCAAGCTGCTTTTGGTATTTTGACAGCTTTAAAAAGTACGCCTCCTCCTTCATGGGCTTTACCTCTCTGCCGCAGTCGGGGCACTTGCCGTCCACCAGCTGGCTTTCCGTCCAAAAGCTC
>CADBSZ010000174.1 GCA_902797525.1 uncultured Ruminococcus sp.
ATCTTTTAGCTGCATAAAAAAGCGCAGTAGTCGCTAAACTACTACGCTTGTAAATATTAAGTCCAACTTTTGGGGGTCACGTCAAAAGCCCGATTTTATCGGGCTTTTTTCGTTTCAGAACCAAGATGCTTTTGTGACGAATGTTTCTTTACTAAATGTAATGGACAAGTTAAATTGAATATAGTATGATATTTCTGCGATATATTGAAATTAATTTTTGATTGCTATAGAAAAACATTCAAAGATATAATATTAGGATTGGAGAAAAAGAAATGTCAAAATTCTATGACCCAATGCTTTATTTAAGCGCTTCGGGAAACGCCAACACAATGGGATGCACTGTTACGCTGGATGAGCCGATAGACGGAGATATCCTTGCGGAAACAGCAGAATTATTACGGGAAAGATTTCCGTATTTATATATTCGGGCAAAAAAGACAGAGAATGATATCATTCCGATTCCAAATCCGCTTCCGATTACAGTCAGAAACACTTGGAATCCGATTGTATTTAATACAGAAGCGTCGAATTATCACCTCATGGCAATCAAATATGAAGGAAACCGGCTTGCAGTTGAGATTCTTCACTGTATAACAGACGGCGCAGGCTTTTTACCATATATCAAAAGTCTGCTTTTTATATACCTGAGCAAAAAATATCATCTTACTCTCGATTCCACAGGTTTTCGGCTCCCCGGGCAGGCAATACCCGAAACAGAGAGCGGAAATCCGTTTGCGCATTTTGATATTGACGCGGCAGAAGCACCGCTTTATCAGAAGAAGCCCATCGAGGACTTTTACAGAATCAATCCGGGCACCAAGGGCAAAAATCACATTTTCTATTTAAGACTTCCCGAAGGGGAGGTCATGCGTTATTGCCGTGAGAACGACGGAAGTCCCAACGCTTTGTTAGCGGTTATCCTTGCAAGAGCTATCCGAAAAACCGATCCCGAAAGTGAAAAAACAATTAATATGACGATTGCAGTAAATCACAAGGCAATGCTCGGTAACCGAGATAATTACCGGCAATTTGCCAATGTAGCTGAAATTGATTTTCCAAAAGACCGAGAGAATGAGAACATCGAAAGAATGTGTACCGTTACCCGCGGAAAGCTGATGCTACAGGCTCAGCCCGAGAATTCTCTTTGGCATTTAAAGTCATTAAAAGCAAGGCGTCAAAAGCTTGATATGATGCCGCTGCAAATGAAGTTTGATGTATTGGGAAAAGCCTCCGGCACCGCAAGATGGACTGCTGCTGTTTCTTATACAGACAACAGAAGCTTTGGGGTGTTGGATCCATACATAAAAGAGGTGTATTTTCTGGCAGAACCGACTGTTATCGACGCTGTTATCGAAGTAGCCTGCGTCAACCACGGCTTCTATTTGGCATTTATACAGAATTTCCCGGACAATTATTTATTCAAAGCATTTTTAGATAAACTCACCGAGGCAGCGATTCCTTATCAGCTTATATGCGACGAGGAATTCAGACTTTGCGATATCACATGGGAATAATTGAAGCCACTGTTCTTGGCTATTCAATTTCTAAAAACATAAACAAGGCAGAAGAAAACAACCAGCTTTTCTTCTGCCTTTGTCTTTGATTATTTTTCGTTAGCTTTCAATCAGCTTCACGGCAAAATATGCTGCTGCCGCTGCTCCCGAAAGCGTCATCAGCACGCCTGCAATCGCCTTGCGAACAAAGGGAACATTATAGTTCAGTGACGCGTAGGACGGATTAATCATGCGGCTCAACAGGGGAGAGAGCAGCTTGCGTTGACTCTGTAATATATCCTTAGCAACATGCGGTTCATTGGAAATCACCAGTGACGCGCGTCCTTTCTCATCATATGGCTGCCACTGCAATTCATCTGTTGACGGGTTGCCGGTTCGTGCAAAATTTGTCCATAGCTGCATCACAGTGTCTGAAATCACCTCGTCGGCGCGTTCGCCGGTGTAGATAGTTTCTTCGAGATTGCCGAACACATACGCAAGCTCAACAGCATGGCACGCTTTACGCAGCGGAAGCGCGGACGGAACCGTCCAATAATACATATATGTCCTTCCGCCGTTTTTAGCGTGTTCCTCCGCCTGATGAATAGCCGGAAGCCGGAACATGATTTCATTGTAAAATTCCGTCATGCGCCACACGCTGTGTCCGCTCAGGCCGCGCATAAACAGTTTAACGCGTTTTTTCTCCTCAGGATTCAAGACCTTCAAATCGTTTTCATATTTCACGGGAACCGTAAAGCGATAGGGAACAATGCCGCCGATTTCTCCAATCCAATAATTCATCTCATTGGAATTGGTGCCAATCAAAATATCTACGTCGGAAGTTTCTCCCTGTTCATAGGGGAGATACGGATTCAGCGGAATCAGCTTGCCGTCTCGTTGCGGAAAATTGTTGATATGATTGACCTTTTCGTTGACAAGCATCAATTCCTGTTCGGTCAAATTCATCAAATCCTGCATAGATTTCGCCTTGGTTTCCTTGAGCAGTTGCTCGGTAAAAGCCCGGCATTCCTCTTTGGAGAAGGTGAGCGCCACCGATCCGCTTTCCGCGATAACGCGCCGAAACAATCCCTTTGCGCTTGGAATAATCGGCAAAAGCGAAACACTGCCGCCGCCTGCGGACTCACCGAAAATAGTTACGTTGTCGGGATCGCCGCCAAACGCCGCAATATTTTTCTGAATCCAGCGCAGCGCTTCAATTTGGTCAAGCAAACCGAGGTTCGGCGAATCGGAAAACGCCTCGCCGCCCTTTATGCTGCTGAAATCAACAAAGCCCATCAAACCGATACGGTAACCGACCGTCACCAAAATAATATCGCTTTGCTTGCTGACAAAGTTTCTTCCGTCATACATCGGGTCGGCAGTTCCGCCCCAGCCGTAAGAACCGCCGTGAAAAAACACCATCACCGGCTTATCGGGCGTTTTGTCCGATTCATTCAGCCAAATATTCAGATATAAGCAATCCTCACCCTGCGGATAATAGGACGCAACTTCGGTTTTCCATTCGGTTTGAATCGGAGATTTTCCGTTGTAATACGCTTCAAACACACCGTCGCTGTCATCAACAGGCTGCGGCGCTTGCCAGCGCAGGGCGTCCACGGGCGGCTTTGCAAAGGGGATTCCCTTAAAAACAAGGACATTTCCGGCTCTGCCGCCGATAAAGGTGCCGTTTTTGCAGTGCGCAGCAAGGGCTTCGTCATACTCATCTGAAACGGGATGATTCTCACCGTAGCATTTGCGTATATCAACCTGCGATTCGTTCTTGCTTTTTAAATTCATTTCTTTTTACTGAATACTCCTTTAATGGTTTCAAAAAAGTTCTTTTTATTGTTGTATTTTTTGCGCAGCTCGGCAACGGTGACGTCGGTTTGAGAATTGTGCGTCACAAGTCCCTGTGCCACACGGATAAAGAGATCCTTAAAATTATCCATACTGTCGTCGTCATAGAGACTTGACGTGTAGTCCATCATCAAAACCAAGCCGTCCTCGCCGTCAAGAATTTCCATATCAAGAACCGTTTGTGAAGCAGCCTGGTTCTGACGAATATCAACTGTTTCTATATCCATTCCGTCAAATCCGCCCATATCGCGAATATCCTGCTGATACAGCAGATATGCCGCTTCGCTTTCACCAACCTGATCATTAATATCCACATAGGGATAACAGCTGTGTTCAATGCCCTTTTGCACCTGATTGTGCACATCGGCAAACAGCTCGCGCAGCGTCATGTCATTCTTAAAGCGGACACCGACAGGCAACTCACGGAACAAAAGACCTACAGAATTCATGGCGAGCATGTCTTCTCTGCCGTTGTAAATCCACGAAAGCTTAATGTCATCCTTTTTGTTGTAAATAGAAATCGCCAGCGCCAAAACAGAAATGAAAAATTCGTTGCGGCTGATACGGTAATGGCGCTCCATTGCCTTCATCTGAGGCTGTTCAATGCCAATCGGCGCAAGCACTTCGCCCATTTCATTTTCGCGCGATTCATGATCGGTTTTAGGATAGCTTGACCATTCAATGCCGTCAAATTTATCTTCAAAATACTTTTTGCTTTCCTCGTAAAATTCGCTCTTAACCTCGTCCTCACGATTCTGCAAAATGAGATAATACAAGTCGGGATCGGGCTGCATACCCATATACGCCTTTCCGACATTTTGCATAAACACCTTTAATGATGTGCCGTCAAAGAGCGTGTGGTGCACGTCAAAGAAAATGTAGCCGTTCTTTTCGGTTTCGAACACACGGCAGCGGTGCAGACAGCCGCCGATAATCTTAAAGGGCTGCACCAAATTATCCTTGATGTTATTGAACTCAAACTCGCTGACCTTTTCCACGCGAATGTCCTGAAGCACTTCGGGCGTGTAGCGCTGTACAACTTCACCGTCGTCATTGAAATGGAAGGTGGTAAGCAGCGCGGAATGGTTACGGATAGCCGTGCGCATGGCGTCCGCCATCTTTTGCATGTCGAACATATCCTTGTCCATTTTCATCATCGTGAACAGGTTATACATCGTTGACTTCGGAGTGTAGAGCTGGTAATCCACCATATAGAGCTGTTCAACTGTCAGCGGATGCTCCACCTTCATGGAACGGGCGTTCTTAATCTCAGGCGCTTCACCGTCGTCGGCAGCATGGTTTTCTTCATACAGCGCGGCGATTTTTTTCGGGGTTCTGCCTCTGAAAATTTCACTCGCGTTCAGTCCTGGAAGTCCGCTTTCGGTAATAACGCGAATCGAACCGAGGGAGTCGCCGCCCAGTTCATAGAAGTCGTCGTTAATGCCCATCTTATCCAGCTTGAGCACAGCGGCCATTGCGGTGCACAGCTTTTCCTGGGTTTCGTTTTCCGGTGCGGCATAATCGGTTTTAAAGTTGGACGCGTCGGGCTTAGGCAGCGCCTTTCTGTCCATTTTTCCGTTAGCCTTGAGCGGAACCTTGTCTATCTTCATGTAATAGGCAGGAATCATGTAATACGGCAGGCGCTTTGACAATTCCTCGCGCATTTTGTCGTTATCAACCTCCACATCGGCGGTATAATAGGCGCAAAGATAGCTTTTTCCGTTTTCCTCAAAGCCGCGTGCAGCCGCCCAGTCGATTCCGAGCACCTGTTTTACGGACGCCTCAATTTCGGCAGGCTCAATACGGTTGCCGTTAATCTTAATCATATCGCCCGAACGGCCGAGCAGAACATAGTTGCCGTTTTCGTCCTTACGCGCCAAATCGCCTGTGTGATAAATGCCGTTTTGGAATGCCATTTCGGTTTCCCCGGGCAAATTCATATAGCCGCGCACATAGGGATTTTCAAAGCACAGCTCGCCGATTTCGCCGTCCTGCACTTCTTCTCCGTCCTCGTTGAGTAAGAGGATTTTGCAGTCAATTTCCGGCTTTCCGATGGGGCAGGTTTCGTAGGATTTATCAATTTGGAACACGCCAACGGCAAAGCCGCTTTCGCTTGCCGCGTAAATGTTAATCAAATCAACGCTTTTGTTATACACATTGTTGGCAGGCTCGCTTCCCACAAACAGCATGCGCAGGAACGGTCCGGTTTGGTTTCCGAGCATACGGACATAGGACGGCGTAAGGAAGGTAACGGAAATGCGCTTTTCCACAAAGAACTTTTTGAGCGCCATCGGATTCTTGATGGTGGCGTAGCTGACAACAAAGGTTTTGCCGCCGCAAATGCTGAGCGCCTTCAAAATTACGATTACGGAAGCGACGAAGTTCATGGGGGCAAGCAGCGCCAGTCTGTCCTTGCCGTTAAAAGGATTCTTTCCGTCAACGGCAATGGAATCCACGGCGCGCATTAAATTGCCGTACTCATGCAGCACGCCTTTGGGGTTGCCGGTGGTGCCGGAGGTATAAATTGCATAAGCCGCGTCATGGTCACCGGCAGTAACATAACCGCTCTTGGGCGCGGTGTTCATTACATCCTCCCAGTTTGCGGCAGAAAGCTCCGCCTTGCAGCCGCAGTCGTCGCGGATAAACGCAATTCGCTCAGGCGCATAGGTGTCTTCCACCAACGCCCACGCTGCGCCGGATTTCCACACGCCGACCATAGCGATAATCGGCATAATGCCGCGCGGCAGATTAATCAGAACAAAATCCTCCTTGCCGATACCCTGCGCAGACCAATACGCATACACTCTGCCGCTCAGCTCGTCAAGCTGGGAATAGGTAATACCCTTGGAATGCGCCTCGTCAAACAGAATGGAAGCATTGGGATTTTCTTTTGTATATTGTTCAAGTAATTCTAAAATTGTCATAGCGCACCTGTCGTTAATTATAAGTTAAAATTTCGTCAAAGCCTGTTACTTCAAACACATCGCTTACTGCTTCGTTTACGTTGGTCAGCTTCATCTCTCCCTGCGTCATCATTTTCTTCTGTAAAGAAAGCAGTGCACGCAAGCCTGCCGAAGAAACATAATTGACATTCTTAAAATCGAGAATCAGCTCAGTGATGCCGTCGAGATGCGGTCTGACTCCCTGCTCAAATTCCGGCGCAGTAGCCGTGTCAATTCTGCCGTCAACGGTTACGGTCATGACAGTGCCTGCGGTTTTTCTTTTTAAGTTCATTGCAAAAACTCCTTTATAAAATATTTTTTTAATTTTTTTCAGCAGCGCTCGGCTGCACAAAGAACGATTGTTTATCGGTTATTATTGCGAAGGATTTGCAGCGTCAAAACGGTAATATCATCCGTCTGCACTGCACCGTTGGTGAAAGACTTGATTTCATCCAACACAGCAGTTGACAACTCCTCCGCGTCAGAGCTCAGGTGTTTGTGCAAGACGCGTTCCAGCGTTTCATCGCCCAAAAATTCGCCCTTCGTATTTTGAGCTTCCGTCACACCGTCGGTATACAGATACACCCGGTCACCGGCATTCAGGCTGATGGTGGTTTCGGGATATTGGGTGTTTTTAAATACACCGGCAGCGGCGCCGTGCTTTCCGTCCAGCTTAATCAGTCTGTCTGACAAAACATACGGTTTGTTGTGTCCGGCATTTGCATAAGTCAGCACGCCTGTTTCCGGGTGATAAACCGCGGCAAAAGTCGTAATAAACATTCTGTTGGGGTTATGGCCGGCAAGATGATTGTTGTACTCAAAAAGGATTTTTCCGGGGGAGTAGCCAAGCTCGGCATATTGACGCAGCAGGGTAATCGCGCGCGACATAAACAATGCGGCTGAAATTCCCTTGCCGGAAACATCAGCGACGGTGAAAAATATGTTGCCGTTCTCCAACACCCGATAATCATACAAATCGCCGCCGACTTCCTTTGCAGGCAACATGGAAGCTTTGACGCAAACCGTTTCGTTTCGATACTGCTGCGGCTCCAACAGCCCCATTTGTATGTTACTGGCAATTTGCAATTCTGCTTTTTGGCGGTTCAGTTCCGACAATTTCATAATAAAATGGTCAATTTCTTCTGCCATCGTGTTAAAGGACTCCGACATTTTTGCAATTTCGTCCTTGCCCTTGACCGGCAGCTTTTCAAAGAACTCGCCGTTTCGCGAAACAAAGCTCTTCATTCGTCCGCTGATTAGCTTCAGCGGCTTTGAAATTCTGAAATAAAGAATCAATCCCGTCAACAGCAGAATTAATACCGTAACAATAACAATAATAAAAACAAAGTTGATGTAACGGTGGTTAAAGTCATTCATCACGCTCGAAAGAGAGACTTCCGCGCAAACAATCATTTGAATGTCGTCTTTCATTTCGTGTGTTTGGGATGAATAGTACTTTTTAACCGGGGTATAACAGATAAGCGTATCATCATATTGATTTTTATCGTGGAGCATCACTTTTTCTTCACCGTTTAAGGCTCTGATTTGCTCATCTTTCAACCCCCCCTTAGCCACATATCCTGAATAGCGGTTGTTAACAAACTCGTTAGAGGCATTATCTCCCCAGCCCTTTAAAATATAAGTCTCACTTTTGCTTTCTACATCAGGCTTAACCACATACAAATAAGTAATGTTCAGTCCGCTGCACAAATTATTCAAAAAGCTTTGTCCGCCTTCAAGATCATCCGGATTATCGGGATCCAGCCACTGAAAAGCGTTTGCCGCCGAGGTAGCCGCATATTGAATATGGTCGGTTGCGTCCTCAACCGCAGCGTCATAAGTGCTATTGTATAAAAAAAACATCATTATTGCTTCGGCAAGCATGATTACAACCAGTAAACCGATAAAAATTTTCCAAAAGATGGAGTGCTTCAAAAGCCGCCCCCCTTTTCTTCTACATATTTCTTATATTATACATCAAAATTGCTCAAATGTCACTAACTTTAGTGATAAAAAATATAAAAAATTACAAATTCAACCAGCAAACAAAAACGCCGCAGGAATTTGCACAGTACTGCGGCGTTTTAAAGTTTGATGATTAAACAATTACTAAGAAATAAAGAATACCGAGACTGATTGTCAGCAAAAAAACGAACAGCAAATGCCGAAACTTTTGCTCCCAAACAAGTCCGATAAACTCACGGATAAATGCATTCGGAAAGAAGTAAAGTTTCGTTTTGGCAGAAAGTCCCTTCACCTTCATTTTAAATCGGCGCGCAAGCGTATAACCCCGAAAAACATGGTAATTCGTGGTGGAAAAGCCGATGCTCACATCCTCACTCTTCGCGTCATTTTCAATCACTTGCTTTGAAAACAGCATGTTCTGATAGGTGTTGACGGATTTGCTTTCCTTCACAATCTGTTCCTTGGGAACGCCCTGCTCCACCAGATAACGCTTCATGCTCTCCGCTTCGCTGATTATCTCATCGCTGCCCTGACCGCCCGAGGGAACAAATTTGGCGTGCTTTCCGGTTTTGGCAAACTGCTCGCGCTCAAATTGCAGCGCGCGGTCGACACGTCCCCGCAGCAATGGGGTAGGGGTGCCGTCTTTCCGAATGGCACAGCCGAGAATGATGATGTAATCCATGTCGTATGGCGGCTTGTAGCGCGTACAAAGCGTCGCGCACAAAATGGTCGACAGCAGCATGCATTCAAAATAACAATAAATAAAAGCGAACGCAATCGCAATATACAGCGACACAAATAAGCTGTCTATTGAGTCAAAAAACGGCATTTGATTCAGCCAATACCAAATTGCGATGCCGCCCATCATCACCAGGCCAAGAAAAACACCCAACAAATTCAAAGGCCGAAAGCCCTCGTGACGCACCAGCTGAATATTGCTCAAAGAAAGCGCCAGCGACAAAAGCCCGAGCGGAACCATACTGATCATCACAAAGGTCTGCGCGCTTTCAAACAGCAAAATCGCGATATAGCTAATGGAATAAATCCCCCAATAGGGATCACTTTGAATCCACTCAATAAGAATAATCACGGGAATGACCGAACAAAAAACAGTAAGACCGCCCCTGGCCACCAACGAATACGAAAAATCTCCGTTACGCTGTTTTTCAACCAACGAGGCAATCATCGCTGCCGCCACAACAAACATCGTGACAACCGTTGCCAAAATAATCACTTCAGCACCGTCAAAATGATCCTCCGTTTTGTTATACAGCGTTCCAAACGGCGTCGCATACAATTCTTCATCAAAAGCCACCTGCTCTGTCTGACCTTCCATATCCGTTTGCTGCATATCAAATGTAATATGAACAACTGCGTCTCCGACGCCCGCATTCTCCGCCTGAACAGTCAGTAAACAATCGTCCTTATCATAAGACGTTTCCGAAACGTGCTTGATTTTAACGGCGTTTTCGTTGGATGAAGTCGCCTGCAACGACCCTTTCACCATGGATTTTTCCGCCGATAAAAAATAAATGCTGTTCACTTTGGATACCTGCATCACATAAATACCACAGCCAATATAAAATAAAAGCAGCGCAATCAGCGGAATAAAAATCCGCGGTTTTAGTATTTTCGGTTTTTGTTTCATAAAAACCTCCGAAATTTTTTTGTGTTTTCCTTCATTAATCTCTTTTATTATATAATAAAACAGTGCTTTTGTCATTAAAAATTGCAAAAAACACAGCACAATTCATGACAGTTTGGTCTGCTCAAAAATATGCATTGTAAGAATTGCCGATTTTTTTCTGTTACAAATTTTTCATTGGACATCTGACGATATAGTATGTTAAAATAAATTGACAGAATTTTCTGCTGACTCAGTAAACATAACAAAACAGAGTAAAGCAGCAACAGGAGGTTAAACATGGAAACTAAAAAGAAAAATCCTGCGACCGTTTGGAAAATCGTGTCGGCGGTTTTGGCTGTAGCACTGATTGCAGTGTCCTGCACATGGGTGATTACCGCCAACAGCAATCAGCCTGCCCAACAGACAGCCGCTGAAACACAAGCAGCAACAGAAACCGTCGCCGAAACCGCAGCACAGTCCGCACAAACCCAAGCAGACGCGCTCTCGCTTTGGACGGAATCCGCTCCGCTGAAGGCCGAGCTGACTTCGTACATCAAGACAGTTACCGATGAAAAATCGGCGGACTTCATTCCCGTTGACCATCGTATTGCCGTGTTTGACATGGACGGCACGCTCTGCTGCGAAACCGATCCCGGCTACTTTGACCACAAGCTTCTTTATCACCGCGTGATGGAGGATCCCGACTACAAGGACAAGGCAAGCGACGAGGAAAAGGAAACCGCAGCTATCATCAAAACTTATTTTGACACCGGCAAATATCCCGACGGCCTTGACGTCAAGCACGGCAAGGCGGTTGCCACTGCCTTCAAAGGCATGACCGTCGATGAGTTTGACGCATATGTAAAGGATTACCGCAGCCAGCCTATGCAGGGCTACAACAACATGACAAACGGCGAAGCGTTCTACAAGCCCATGCTGCAGGTTGTTGATTACCTGCTGGCAAACGATTTCACCGTCTATATTGTCAGCGGCACCGACCGTTTAATTACCCGCGGTTTGGCAGAGGGAACGGTCAACATTCCGCTGCGCCAAATGATTGGCTCCGACGAATCGCTTGTCGCCACCAACCAGGGAGACAACGACGGTCTGAAATACACCTTCAGCAAGGACGACAAGCTGGTAACCGGCGGCGACTTCCTGATTAAAAACCTGAAAATGAACAAGGTTACGGTGATTGAACAGGAAATCGGTGTTCAGCCTGTTTTGGCGTTCGGCAACAGCTCCGGCGACGAGGCGATGGCAAACTACACCATCAACAATAACAAGTATAAAACCGGCGCTTATATGCTCTGCTGCGACGATCTCGAGCGCGAGAACGGCAACGCGGAAAAAGCGGACAAAATGCGCGCAAGCTGTGAGAAAAACGGCTACACCGCTGTCTCCATGAAGGACGACTGGACCACCATCTACGGAGAGAACGTCACCAGAAAATAATTTTTGCCAATCACACAACGATAGCGGCAGGATTCATTTCCTGCCGCTTTGCTTTTGCCAAAAAACATTGGACTTTTCCGAGAAACCGGTGTATAATAAATTCAAGAAAAACACTATTAACCCAACGAAAGGAAGCGTCCGAATGAAAAGGCTGTTCAGCGTAATCATTATCACCTTGCTGCTGATTACTTCCGCAGCGTTTTCCGCATTTGCCGACAGTTATTATATCCGCGGCGACGCGAACGGCGACGGCAAGCTTAACGTTTTGGACGTCACTCTTGCACAGCGCGTATTGGGCAATCTTGAAACAGAAGCAAAGGGTATTGTTAAGCGGAACTGTGACACTGACGTAAACGGCTTGGATATCAACGACATTACCCGCATTCAACGCTATTTGGCTGAATATGAGGACAAATATCAAATCGGCAAAACGTTTAGCTACGACGAACACGAGCTACCGTTTGTTCCTGATTAACCGGGAGAGTTTATGTTTCACAGCTTCACCATAAAAAGCAAAAGCGATTTAAAAAACGCGATTTCGGAATACGGTTTCCTGCCGTTCTTCTCCAATTCCGTCGAGGGCTTTTCCATTGAGGAAAACATCGCGCCCGAATGCTGGTACAACAGCCTTGACGATGTGTGGCAGGCGTGGGAGTGGAAAGGTCCCGTCATTCGCGAAACCGGCTGCGCCTACGGAAAATTCTTTGAAAAAAAGGCTTGCTACATCAGCGCCGAATGGTTTTGTGATTTTGCCAACTATCGCCGCGACGGCTACGATTTTGACGCGCGCTATGACGACGGTCTTGCCGATTACCGCGACAAGGTTCTCTATGAATTGATTGCGCATAACGCGCCCGTACTCTCAAAAAAGCTCAAGCAAATCGGCAACTACAAAAAAGGCGGCAACAAGGGCTTTGACACCGTCATTACGCGGCTGCAGGGGCAGTGCTATGTCCTCATCAACGATTTTGTCTATCCGAAAAACAAATTCGGCGAGCCGTACGGTTGGGGGCTGGCGGAATACACCACGCCCGAACAGCGGATGGGGGAGCGCTTTACCAATAACGTGTATGCCTGCTCTCCCGGGGAATCCTACGAAAAGCTGCTCGCGCATTTTTCAAAGCTGTTTCCGAATCTTTCTCTCAGCGCCATCAAAAAGTTTTTAAAATAACAAAAAGCCGGTTCAGCGCAAAACTGAACCGGCTTTCTCTTTTCAATCAGTAGCTGATAATCTCGTAACCGTCCTCGGTAACAAGCACCTGAATTTCCCACTGTGCAGAGGGGAGACCGTCTTTTGTATAAATCGTCCAGCCGTTTTCCTCGTCGGTAAAAATTTCGGGCTTGCCCATGTTAATCATCGGCTCAATCGTGAAGCAAAAGCCCGGCACCATCAGCATTTCCGTGCCGCGCTCGGTTACATAGCTGACCCATGGCTCCTCGTGAAACTCCAGGCCGATTCCGTGACCGCCGACCTCACGCACAACCGAATAGCCGTTGGCTTTCACAAAATCATTCACCGCCTGGCCCATATCGCCGAGGAAGCCCCAGGGCTTTACTTCCTTCAAGCCCTCCCGCAGCGCCTGCTTTGCAACCTCAACCAAGCGCTTTTTGTCCTCGCTGACCTCGCCGATGCAGAACATTCTGGACGAGTCGGAATAATAGCCGTTCAAATTCGTGGAAACATCCACATTCACAATGTCGCCGTCCTTTAAAATAATGTCCTCGGACGGAATACCGTGGCAAACCTCGTTGTTAATCGAGGTGCAAACGCTTTTCGGAAAGCCCTCATAATTGAGCGGCGCGGGAATACCGCCCAATTTGGTCGTGACGTCATACACCCAGCGGTCGATTTCCGCTGTGGAAATGCCTGCCTTAATATGCGCGGCAACATAATCGAGCACCGCGATATTAATCTTTGCGCTCTCCTTAATTTTTTCTATCTGCTCCGGCGTTTTAATAATCGTGTGGTCGGGAATCATGTGGCCTTCGCCGCCGATTTCTTCAATTCTTTCGTCAAAATCAATGTGGCATTTTTTGTATTTTTTACCGCTGCCGCACCAGCATTCGTCATTTCTTCCGGGTTTTTTCATGTTTTTACTCCTTGCAAAAGATTTATTCATTTCACAAATTGTATTATATCACGTTCGCAAAACAACTACAAGATATATTTCATTTTTGTTGCCATTATCTCGCGAATGATGTATAATAAATGCAGCCGCCTGCATAATTATTTGCGAGGTGAGCTTATGAAACGGAAAAAACGCGTATTTCTGGCAGTGATACTGCTCAGCTTTGCGGTATTCTGCACGCTGATGCTCCATTCCACCGGGCAAATCGGTATGCAAACCGCCGCGCTTCCGGCAAAGCAAATGCCGCATATTCTGATTGACCCCGGTCACGGCGGCGAGGACGGCGGCGCTGTCAGCGGAGAGGTGCTTGAAAAGGACATCAACCTCACCGTTTCACACGATACCGCCGATTTGCTGCGGCTGTTCGGCTTTGAAGTGGACATGACGCGCACCGGCGACGGCGCGCTGACCGATGAGGGAGAGGACGTCAAAAAACGCAAGTATAACGACATGCGCATGCGGCTTGACATGTATAATTCCTCTGATAATAACGTCATTGTAAGCATTCATCAAAACAAGTTTTCCAGCGCCGCGTCAAAGGGGACGCAGGTGTTTTATTCACCCAACAATGACAAAAGCGCCTGTCTTGCCAACTGCATTCAGTTCTCCGTCCGAAAAATGCTCCAGCCGGAAAACGAGCGCGAATGCAAGGCGGCAGGCAAGGAGATTTATTTGCTGAAAAACACACGCAATCCTGCCGTGCTGGTGGAGTGCGGCTTTATTTCCAACCGCGAGGAGCGCGAAAAGCTGCTCGATGAAAGCTATCAAAAACAAATGGCGCTGTCTGTTGTGACAGGCTTTATCGACTATTTTAATACCAATTAACGGAAGTGAAACCAATGGCAAAAATCAAAAGCGTTTACATTTGCTCGGAATGCGGCTACGAATCGCCGAAATGGTACGGAAAATGCCCTTCCTGCGGTGAATGGAACACCATGAATGAAGAAATAAAGGACACCGCCAAATCCGTTCCTGCGGTAAAAGCGCGGTCGTTTTCAAGCTATGCCAAGCCGTTTTCCATTGAGGAGATTTCCACCGAGGACGAACACCGCTACGACACCGGCAGCAAGGAGTTAAACCGTGTGCTCGGCGGCGGCATCGTTAAGGGAAGCCTAATTTTGCTCGGCGGCGACCCAGGCATCGGCAAATCCACGGTGCTCATGCAAATTTGTCAGTTTATGGGCGACACGCTGAAAATCTTATATGTATCGGGCGAGGAATCCAAGCGTCAGCTCAAGCTGCGCGCCATGCGCCTGGGCGTCAATTCGCCGAACCTGTTTGTAATGACCGAAACCGACGTAGA
The DNA here is from genome assembly GCA_902797525.1 of uncultured Ruminococcus sp. GTDB lineage: Bacteria > Bacillota > Clostridia > Oscillospirales > Acutalibacteraceae > Ruminococcoides. The sequence continues at coordinate 14,772 of CADBSZ010000174.1, forward strand.
GGTTGTTTGCGAGCAGATTAAAAACGTCAAGCCTGATTTGGTGATGATTGACTCCATTCAAACCATGAACCTGACCGAGCTCAGCTCGTCGCCCGGCAGCGTCACACAGGTGCGCGAGTGCACCAACATGCTCATGCGCACCGCAAAAGGATTGGATATTCCGATGTTTGTGGTCGGTCATGTCAACAAGGAAGGCTCCATCGCAGGCCCGAAGGTGCTCGAGCATATCGTGGACACCGTGCTCCATTTTGAGGGCGACAAACAAATGTCCTGCCGCATTTTGCGCGCTGTCAAAAACCGCTATGGCTCCACCAACGAAATCGGTGTGTTTGAAATGACCGACAAGGGCTTGCAGGAGGTCGAAAACCCGTCCGTAATGCTGCTTTCGGGCAGACCGACCAACGTTTCGGGAACCTGCGTAACCTGCACCATTGAAGGCTCGCGCCCGATTTTGGCGGAAACACAGGGGCTTGCCACCCAGAGCGGCTTCGGCAACGCGCGAAGAATGGCCAACGGATATGATTACAACCGCCTGTCCATGCTGTTGGCGGTGCTTGAAAAGCGCGCCGGCTATTATTTTTCCAATAACGACACCTACATCAATATCGTCGGCGGTCTGCGCGTGGACGAGCCTGCCATTGATTTGTCCATCGCCATGGCGCTTATCAGCAGCCTAAAGGACGCTCCCGTTGACGAAAAAGCCGTTGTGTTCGGCGAAATCGGACTTGCAGGCGAAATCCGCGCCGTGTCGCAGGCGCAAATGCGCATTAACGAAGCGGTGCGCCTCGGCTTTGATAAAATCATTCTGCCGTATCACAATTTAAAGGGCGTAACCTGCACGGAAGCACAACTGATCGGCGTCAAAAATATCCGCGAAGCGTTTGAGGCAATCAGCTGATGAAAACGCTTTGTATGAGCGATGAATATCCGTGCTTTTGCCGTGAATTGCGCAGAAACGGTTACAAAATAATTCCCACAGAGAAAATAGAGTGCTTTTTGCAGCCCGAACAGCGCCATGCCGACATGCAGCTGCTCAACCTTGACGGCACGCTGTTTCACTTATCCGACTGCCGTGACAAAATCGGCATAAAATATCCCGAAAACGTGCGGCTGAATTGTTTGTATCTCGGCGGCAGACTGTACGCCAAGCACAGCGCAACAGATTCTGCGGTGTTGGACTACTGCCGCAGAAACGACATTCCGACCGTTAACGTCAATCAGGGCTACACGCGCTGTTCAACGCTGATTGTGGCTGATTGCGCCGCGATAACAGCGGACAAGTCCGTTGAAAAGGCGCTGAAAGATAATGGGGCAGAGGTGCTCTTGATTTCGCCCGGACATATTTTGCTCGAGGGCTTTGACTACGGCTTCATCGGCGGCGCAGGGTTTTCCGACAACGGTACCGTTTACTTTTTCGGCAATATAAAAAAACACCCCGATTATGAAAAAATCAAGGTGTTTTGTGAGAAACATCACGCGCATATTAAAATATTGTGTGCGGAATTTCCGCTGACAGACCTCGGCGGCGTTGTCATTATAAATGAATCGGACGGCTATTAAGAACCGTCCGATTTTTTTGGCTTTACATTCACTTTTGCTAACGGATTTGAGTCAGCCGCCTTTTTCATTTGTTCGCTGCTCAAAT
>CADBSZ010000175.1 GCA_902797525.1 uncultured Ruminococcus sp.
AAGGTTTTGAACTTGACGTCGGAGATGGTGTTGTCGTCCACCTTGATATACATTTTCATAATATCGCCGCATTTGGAGTTGCCGACCTCGCCGATGCCGTCGGCGTTTTCAATCTCCCCCACGTTGCGCGGATTGGCAAAATGGTCCATTACTTTTTCGGAATAAGGCATGGTTTATTCTCCCTTCTCTTCCTTTTTGATTTTTTCCCACAGGGGCGACATGTTGCGCAAATAGCCGACCACCTCGGGAACCACCTTTGCGATATAGTCAATATCCTCGCCGCTGATGCTCTCGTCAAACGACAGGCGCAGGCTGCCGTGGGCGATTTCGTGCGGCAGTCCGATTGCGAGCAGCACGTGGCTGGGGTCAAGACTGCCCGAGGTGCACGCCGAGCCGGACGAAGCGGAAATGCCGTTGAGGTCGAGCTTGAGCAGCAGGCTTTCGCCCTCGATTCCCTCAAAGCACATGTTGATGTTGTTCGGCAGGCGGCGTTCGCGGTCGCCGTTAAGGCGCGAGCGCTCGATTTGGAGCAGGCTGTCAATCAGTCTGTCGCGCAGCGCGCGGATGTTGGCGCAGCGTTCGTCCATGGTGTCCACGGCGTATTGCAGCGCCGCGTCCAGTCCGATAATGCCGGCGACGTTTTCGGTTCCTGCGCGTCTGCCGCGCTCCTGTGCGCCGCCGTCCACCAGGTTTTGAATCGGCACGCCGCGGCGGACATACAGTAAGCCGCAGCCCTTGGGACCGTGAATTTTGTGCGCGGTCATCGAGAGCAGGTCGATGTTTTGCTTTGCCACGTCGATTTTGACGTAGCCTGCCGCCTGCACCGCGTCGGTGTGGAACACCACGCCGTGTTTTTTGCAAATCGCGCCGATTTCGGGAATCGGCTGCACGGTGCCGATTTCGTTGTTCGCGTACATAATGCTGACCAGCGCGGTGGTGTCCTTGATGGCGTTTTCAACGTCCTCAGGCCTGACAATGCCGTTTTCGTAAACGTCAAGATAGGTGACCTCAAAGCCCTCGCGCTCGAGCGCCTCGCAGGTGTGCAGCACCGCATGGTGCTCAAATTTTGAGGTGATGATGTGGGTTTTGCCGCGCTTTTTCATGGCGCGCGCCACGCCCTTAATCGCCCAGTTGTCGGATTCGCTGCCGCCCGAGGTAAAATAAATTTCGCTCGCGCGCGCCGCGCCGAGATTTTTGGCGATATTTTCACGCGCGTTTTCCAGCGCGATTTTTGCTTTGCCGCCCACGCGGTACAGACTGGACGGGTTGCCGTAAACCTCGCTGAAATACGGCAGCATTTTTTCCAGCACCGCGGGCGAAACCTTGGTGGTCGCCGAATTATCGGCGTAAATTTCTCTCATGATAACACCCTTTCTTATATTGTCTACCTTTTTACTGGGTTTTCAAAACCTATTATAATACTAAGTTTTATAAAATGCAAGGGGTTTTTAAAAATAGTTCAATTTTTACAGCGCCCGGGCTTGGCTCTGATTACACCGAGCTTGGTCTTTATTACGCCTATGACACGGGCAACGGCAAATCGCTGCAATTCTATGTCGAGGACAGCACGGTTATGGAAATTGACTACTATTATGAAGGTGCGTAAAACAAAGGGCTCTTTATGAAAAAGAACATCTTTCGCCTGATAAAGCTAACGGCACTGTTCGCGGCGGTTGCCGCTTCGGCAGCCTTTTTGCAGGAGTTTGTGCTGTGCCGCGCCGACCACAACCGCCAGCGTGTGAAGGGGTTTTATCAGGAACAAAAGGATTCGCTTGACGTTGTGTTTTTGGGCGCGAGCGAAGTGTACTCGGACATCGCCCCGGGCTATGCCTACACGCAATTCGGGCTGACAAGCTATTTGTTCGCCACGCAGGCGAATTCGATTTTGAATTACAAAAGCCAGCTCAAGAATATTTTGAGCCGCCAAAATCCTGATTTGATTGTGGTTGAACTCAACGGCGCACTGTATGAGGACGACGAAGAGGTCAAAAAAGAGGCCAACCTGCGCAACTATGCCGACAACGTGCCACTTGACGGCATTAAGGCAGAGTGGATTGCGCAAAACGGCAGCGACAATCCGCTGGAGTATGCGTTTCCGCTGATAAAATATCACGATGCGTGGAAGAACTTTCCCTCAGAAATGAAATATCAGGCGACGGTTTGGAACGATCATACGCGCGGCTACACTTATTTGAAGGGCATGCTCAACGAAACCGCGGTTTTTAAACCAAGCCAACGCACCATGAACCGCATGCTGGCGAAATCCGCAAACAGCAAAAAACCCATCACCGAAACGGAAGAAGCTGCCCTGCGCGATTTGCTGGAATACTGCAAAAGCGAAAGCCTGCAAAATGTTGTGTTCGCGCGGTTTCCGCATTTGGTGGTGAAACGCACCTTTTCGCGCTTTGAGCGCGGCAACACCGTGGGCGACATCGTGCGCGAATACGGCTTTGATTTTTATAATTTTGAGCAGGAATTTGACAAAACCGGCTTGGACGAGGCGACCGATTTTTATAACCTCGACCATCTCAATGTTTACGGTCAGCGCAAGTTTACGGATTATCTGCTCGGCGTTTTGTCCGAAAAGCACAAGCTCTCCCCCGACGCGCTGAGCGACAGCGAAAAGGCGGAGTGGAACGCATGCGCAAGCTATTATGACGCGTACTACCGCTACAGCGACAGCTTGATTCGGCAAGGCGTCACCCAAGAGCTTTCCGAGGACGTTGCGCTCATTGAAGCCCTAAACAATTTCATGTAATCATTTATGCTAAAAAAACAGCAGCGCAGATTAAAACTCTGCGCTGCTGCTTTTGTTTTATTTGGTTGGGGTTATCAACATCAGTCGAGAATCGAGTTGATTAAGCCGCCCTTTGAAATGATGTTCTGAATAAACTCGGGGAACGGCTCCGCCTGATAGGTTTTGCCGGTGGTTTCATCGGTAATCACGCCGGTGTTGAAGTCAACGCTGACGGTGTCGCCGTCCTGAATTTCCCTTGCCGCCTCGTCGCACTCCAAAATCGGCAGGCCGATGTTGATGGAGTTGCGGTAGAAAATGCGCGCGAAGGTGGAGGCGATGACGCAGGAAATGCCGCTTGCCTTAATGGCGATGGGCGCGTGCTCGCGCGAGGAGCCGCAGCCGAAGTTCTTTTCGGCAACCATGATGTCGCCCTGCTGAACCTTGTTGACAAACTGCGCGTCGATGTCCTCCATGCAGTGCGCCGCCAGCTCCTTGTGAGAAGCGGTGTTGAGATAGCGCGCAGGAATGATAACGTCGGTGTCGACGTTGTCGCCGAATTTATGTACTCTGCCTTTTGCGTTCATTTTAAATTCCTCCTTAAAGCTTTTCGGGGTCGGTGATATAGCCTGCAACGGCGCTTGCCGCCGCTACGGCAGGGCTTGCGAGATAAACCTCGCTGTCAACGTGGCCCATTCTGCCGACAAAGTTGCGGTTGGTGGTGGAAATTGCCTTTTCCCCTGCTGCGAGAATACCCATGTGGCCGCCTAAGCACGGACCGCAGGTCGGAGTGGAAACAACCGCGCCTGCCTCGACAAAGATGTCGAAAAGTCCCTCGTGCATCGCCTGCAGCCAAATGCTCTGCGTGCCGGGAATGATAATGCAGCGAACGCCCTTGGCGATTTTTCTGCCCTTGAAAACGTCGGCAGCGGCTCTGAGGTCGGAGATTCTGCCGTTGGTGCAGCTGCCGATGACGCACTGGTCGATTTTAACCTCGTTCTCTCCTATCTCGTCCACGGTTTTGGTGTTTTCGGGAAGGTGAGGGAACGCAACGGTGGGACGCAGGGTGCTCAAGTCAACGGTGTATTCCGCGTCGTAAACCGCGTCCTCGTCGGCGGTGTATTCCACAGGCGTGCCCTGATATCTGCCGTCGCAATACGCGCGCGTGATGTCGTCTACGGGGAAAATGCCGTTTTTAGCGCCTGCTTCAATCGCCATGTTGGCAATACAAAGCCGGTCGTCGATATTGAGGTACTGCAAGCCCTCGCCGGCAAATTCCATGGACTTGTAAAGCGCGCCGTCAACGCCGATTTCGCCGATGATGTGCAAAATCACATCCTTGCCGCTGATATAGCCCTGCGGCTTGCCGACGATATTGAACTTAATCGCGGACGGAACCTTGAACCACGCCTTGCCGCTGATCATGCCTGCCGCCATGTCGGTGGAGCCGACGCCGGTGGAAAACGCGCCGAGCGCGCCGTAGGTGCAGGTGTGAGAGTCCGCGCCGATGCACAGACAGCCGGGGCCGACCAGGCCTTTTTCGGGGAGCAGCGCGTGCTCAATGCCCATCATGCCGACGTCCATGTAGTTTTTGATGTCGTATTTATCGGCAAAGGTTCTGGTTTGCTTCACCAGCGTTGCCGCCTTGATGTCCTTGTTGGGGGTAAAATGGTCCATAATCATGGCGATTTTGGTGTTGTCAAACACCGCCGTCGCGCCGTTTTCCTCAAAAACGTTGATGGCAACCGGCGAGGTGACGTCGTTGCCGAGCACCATGTCCAGCTTTGCATTAATGAGCTGGCCCGCCTTTACCTCTTTAAGACCCGCGTGCGCCGCGAGAATTTTTTGGGACATCGTCATACCCATAATAATCACTCCTGTTTTTCAATTATTTATTAATTATTTAGATCATCCTATTGCGGTGTTTGCCGTCTGCGCAAGGTTTATTGCTTGTTTTCGTATTCCAGCGCAAACGCGATCACGCGCTTGTTTTGGTAGGTGACGACCTTGGTGCTGTCGGCAATTTTGGGCTTGCCGCCCGTAAAGTGGTTGGCGCCCTGAATCCAGTCGGCGGCATAGCGGTTGATGACCTCGCCGCTGATTTTGTCAAAATCGGCGCTGTCGTCAATCACATAGGCGCACCAGCTTTTTTGCCCGCGCGCCGCCGAAAGCAGTGAAGCGAGGATTTGCTCGTCGTCATCGGGATTTTTTATCGTGACGAAGCTGCGCTTCATGTAGTTGTATTCGTCGCTGCCGCAGTCCGGCACGAAAACATTGAAAAAGTTACCGCGGTTTTGAAAGCGATGGTCATAATCGCCGCTGATTTCGTGGTCGCGCTCAATCTCCGCGGTGGTGAGGTTGAGATAAAAATAATGCTCCGCGCCGTTGGCGGCGTTGAGAGAATCGTTCCACGTCACATCGACATGGTACCAGTTTTCCCCCAGCCGAACGCAGTTCCACATGTGGCCGTCCTCGGTGTCCTCGTTGAAATCGGAGTTGCCCTCGACCACCGTGCAGGGAATGTCAAGCCGCTGGCACAGCAGCTGAAACGCGTGCGAATAGCCGTCGCACACCGCCTGACCGTCCACGAGCGCGCCGAACGACGAATGCTTGTTTTCACCGTCGCTGTTGTAGGCGCAGCGCTCGGCGAGGTAGTCGTTGAGATAACACTCCGCCTCATAGTCGCTCGCGTTGTCGGGCGCGCCTGCCGCCGCGGCTTCCACCGCCGCCGCAAGCGTTTCCCGGTCGCTTTGCAGCTGACTGCCGCTCTCGGTAAAGTTTAGCTCCGCGTAAATGCTGTCGTCATATTCAGCGTAGCGGTAGCCGGACGAGGAATCAATCCAAAACACCTCGGGGTGGTCGTTTAAAAAGGCGTTCACCGCCTTGTTCAAATCGTTTTTGTCCGCACCGTAAACGGAAAAGCCCTCGCTTTCGTCATAAAACGCGTATTCGGCTACAGCGTCATACGCGTCGGTTTGAGCGTCGTTTTCCAGATTTGCGCGGCAAAACGCGCTGTTGTGCGCCGTGCGGCTTTGCAGCGAACGCTTTTCAAGCGTGTCCTCGGCTTGTTGCAGCACAGGCTCGCTGCGAAACAGGTATTTTCCCTGAAACGCCAGGAACGCGCCGACTGCGGCAAGCGCCGCTCCCGCGCACGCCATGCCTGCCGCCGCAACTTTTAGATTGATTCTCACGAAATCACCTGATGAAAAGTAGTTATACCTTATTATAATACTTTATTTTTTCCACCACGTCAACCCCCAGCGGTCGAGTGCCTCGACGGGCAGGACGCCTTTGGAAAGAGCGGTTTAATTGGAAACGTCGGATTAACGGCGTGGCCGACCGCGTGCTGAGAAGGTAAGGTGAAATACAAACACTTCCGGCGCGTTTACCTGTCGGGGTACCCGACCGCCTTTGGAAAGCACGGATTGATTTGAAACGTCGGGTTAACGGCGTAAGATACGTTGTTTTTAAATCAATCCTATTTGAAATACCGTAGGGGCGCACCCATGTGT
>CADBSZ010000176.1 GCA_902797525.1 uncultured Ruminococcus sp.
ATTGTTCCACGAAAGGAAAAGAGAAAAATTCCGACTCAACTTGATGATTTCGACAAACCTGTCATAAGTACATATTCTTTGGAAACTACTATTGCAGAAAAAATGGATGCAATTCTTGATTTGATGGAATACTCAAGTCGAATGAAAGATTATTACAATCTGTACTACATTCTGACTCATTTTGAATTTGATAAGGATACTCTTGCTGAGGCGATGAAATGACGGATAAAATCAACGACGCCGCGTGGAGCAAGTCAAAGAAATATCAAAAGCTCTCGGACTATGAGAAAAAAGTCCTGATGGGCTTGATCAACAACGCCGTGCTGAGCGCCTACCGCGAGTGGGTGCAGGACGGAAAGCAAATTCCGATGGACGAGGTAATTGAGATCACCAACAAGCTCGTCCTCGGAGGAGTAAAAGGGTTCTTTAAAAAATAAAAAGCTGTTTCGCAGGCGTTGGATACAGATGATGTTTTGAAATTGTCGTTGCAATCCCTTCGTTTGTTTGATATAATCAGTATAAACGAAAATGCATGAGACATTAAAGTGCGGATTTATTATTCATTAACATCTGCTGAAAGGAACCAAACATGAAAAAAGATATTTTCTGTTATTACGAGCGTCCGCTGGGCGCTGTGAGGGACGCGTTTGTACAAACGGTGACGCAGCAATACGGAAAGGACTGCACGATGCAGGGCACAGTCCTTTCGTTTAAACTCAGCTACTCCATTGTCTATAACATGAACGGCGGCACGCTGACGGTGCACTTAATGCCCTATCAAAACGGCACTGCCGTGCAGCTTCACTATTCCATCCGCCAGTTGGTAGGTGCGTTTTATAAGGAGCACGCCGCAGATTTGACGAAGCACACCGACAATTATTTGCAGGCAAAGATAGTTGAAATTGCACTGGACGCAAATCAGTTTACCGCTTTTGAGCAAAGCGGCGCCGCGGCGGCTTATGCGTTCGCGCAGCCGGTTGCAGCGGCAAATCCCGCGCCGCCCGCAGCGACAGCAGGCATCAAGTTCTGCACCAATTGCGGCACAAAGCTGAACGCCGACGCAAAGTTTTGCACCGGATGCGGCAGTCCGCAGCATTAATCCATACACCGAAAGGGTTGGCAACACGCCAACCCCTTTTGTCATTCAATTATTCCGTCATTTGCTTGCGCACCCTTTGCACCGAGCGCATAATGCTTTCGGCGGAGCTTTCGTCCTCAATGACGCTGACATAACCCTGAATGGTCTGCGCCTTGGCATAGAGCACGCGCGCATGGCGGTTGACAAAAATACGCGCCTCGCGCTTGCCGTTTTTGGCTTCCTGAACAGTATTCGCTCCGGCAGAGTTGCCGTCGAGCGCCAATACCACCGACGGGCGGCGCTTGAAGATTTCGTAGGCAAAGCTTTTGTATAGGCCCATGCGCGTCGGTTCAATCGAAACCCTCACCCCTGCGCCGCTCTGCTTAAGGCGGTGCGCTTCGCGTGCGGTAATACGCGTGGGCACAATGGCATAGATTTCAAATCGGCCGCCTGCCAGCTTCACCAGCTCGCGCTCATAGGCGGTCAGGCGGTTGCCGATGACAAAGCACACCTGTGCCGGGTCGAGCCGCTGCGTCAGCACGCGCAGCAATTGCAGCAGCTCCGGGCGCATACGGGTGGAGTGACGGCTGCTGTTAAAGCTGCCGCCGAGCACAATCACCGGCACCTTGTCGGTGGGGATTTCACGGATTTGTTCTTTAAGGCAAACGGCACTGTCGAGCTTTTGCGGCGCGATGTACACCGCCGCGGTGTCGGGTGCGGTTTGCTCGATTTGCCGGTTGAAATATTCTTCCACGTCGCCGTCCTGCACCAGCTTTTCAAACCTGTCGCGTTTTTCAAAAAACGCCTTCAGGCTTTTGGTCAGCACCCTGTCCTCGGCTTGGCGCATGGCAAGCATGTCGTCAAAGCTGAGGTCGAGCAGCCGCTCCAGGGCGAGCTGTTCGTCGATGGAGTCGGTGCCGTAAATGGCGCCGCCGTCGGTGCCTTGAACGCAATTCACACCGCCGCGCAAATACTGCCGCAGCGGATGGTGCTCAAGCGAGCTGAGATTATTGAGCCGCACGTTGGAGGTCAGCTGAAACTCCAGCACAGCGCGGCTTTCGCGCAATTCGCGAATAAGCTGCTGTCCCTTGGGAGAGTTGAGGTTTGCGGTATACAAGCCGTGACCGATACGCAGATACGGCATGGGCTGTCCGGGCTTGAGCGACTCGCGCACACAGGCAAGGCTGTTGGCGACGTTGTCGCGCAGACCGTCGTTCTCCCCTGCGTGAATCCGCAGCACAAAGCCGTTTTCTTTGCCGGCGATATGCACCAGCTCCTGCAGGACGGGGCGCAAATCGCGGATGTCGTTGATTTCCTCGCCGATGATGTCGCTGCCTGCCACATACGGGTCGCAGGCGACGGCGCGGATAACGCGCAGCTGCTTTTGCACGTCCTCGTGCGCACTCACCTTGTCGCGGACAATCGTGAGCGGAATGCGGCGGATAGCGGCCAAAAAGCGGATGATTACGCCTGTTTCGCGCGTGACGGCAGGCATGACCTCGTGCACCTGCCTGAGCATGCGCGCCGCGCCCTCGGGCTTGACGAGCGTTGTGTCGGAGATTTCCAGATACTGCACGCCGCGCCGGCGGCTGCTGCGCGCAATCCAGAGCAATTTATTCTGAAACAGCGTTAAATCGCGGTATTCTTCCGTTTCGCGGTCGCGCAGCATTTGCCCCACCGCCCCGGCAATGTCCCGATCGGGAATGTTTTGATAACCCCTGAGCGAAATCAGCTCGGAGGAGGGCTGTCCCTTGGCAAACACATAGCGATATAAATACACCTTTTCCAGATTGGTAAACACCGCCTGACCGTCCTTCAAAATCGTCAGCGAAGCGCGGATACGCGGCAGGTTATACGGCGCGTTTTCAAGGTTGTTCAAAATGAAATCGGCAAAGTTAATAAAGGTGTTGTCGTCGATTTTGCGCGTAAGATATTTTCCGCTGAGGGGCGCGTTTTTGAAATGAATCGCCACCGCCTCGCGCTGTTTGGAAAGCATTTTGCGCTGTTCTTCGGTGCAGCGCAGCTTGAGCTTTTTAATGTAATAAAGCGGATAGCGAATTTGGTGAAAAATGCCGAGCGCAATCAGCAAATCCGCGTCGAGGTTCGCGTTCATGTGGGTGTGCAGGTCGGTGCGGAATTTGTATTCGCGGCGAATGTAGGTTTTCACCAGCGTTTTTTTGACGTCAAGGCGGTAGTCCTTGGTTTGGCTCATCAGCGTTTTGGAGATGGCAGGAATATACGCCTTGCGCTCAATGGCGCCGTCGGGATAGATGTTGGCGACCTTGGTGTCGGCAAGGCGTAAAACATACACCTCGCGGTTGCGCTCGTCCACATAGCACGGCACCTCGCCGCAAATCACCTTCAAACCGTCGTCGCCCGTGCTCAGCGGCAGGCTGCACAGCCGCGCCAGATTGGTGATTAAATTTCCCTTTGCGTGATTGGGCGTGCGCAGAACATAGGACAGCCCGTCGGCAGTTTTGCTCAGCTCGATGATGATGTCCTTTTCCTTGTCCAGATAAAACGTTCCGAAATGTGACATAGGCGCCTCCGTGGGTGAGTGTTATATTTGTCATTATACCACGTAACGCGCGTCATTTCCACACCGAAGGATATGTTCGGCAAAATTTTTTCGGTGCGACATAGCCCTCGGTTGCTTTTCGCCATATAAAATGCTATACTGAAAGCAACGACAAAAAGGGCTGTGAGCAAAATGGATTTTACACCGATTGCACATATTGAAAATGATTTTCCGACGAAGTTCGGGCTGCCGCGGCAAAGCGGCATGTCGGAGCATTTGCTGTCGCGGATTGTGATGGAAAAGGAGTTTTGTAACGCCGAGGCATTTCGCGGTATTGAAGCGTTTGAATATCTTTGGCTGATTTGGGTGTTTGCGCCGATGGGCAAGCGAGAATGGTCGCCCACGGTGCGTCCGCCGAAGCTCGGCGGCAACAAGCGCATGGGCGTGTTTGCCACCCGTTCGCCGAACCGCCCCAACCCGATTGGTCTGACGCGCGTGAAGCTGGTTTCCGTTGACTGCACCGGCGGCACGGTGCTGACGGTGGCAGGCGCGGACTTGATGAACGGAACCGCCGTTTTGGACATCAAGCCCTATCTCCCCTTTGCCGACAGCGCGCCGAACGCCGCGGCAGGGGAATACGGCAAAAACACGCAACCGCTTGCGGTGACAATACCGCCTCAGGTCGCCGCCCTGTTCACTGAGCAGCAGCTTGCCGCGCTGAAAGAGGTGCTCTCCTTTGACCCCCGTCCCGGTTATCAGCACGACGCAGAGCGCGTTTACGGCTTTGCCTACGGCGGATTCGACGTGCGCTTTCGGGTTAACGGCAACACCCTGACGGTGGTTGACGCCGTACAAAGCATTACAAACTAAAACATCCGCGCCGAGTGCTTGCTCAGCGCGGATGCTTGCTTTTATTCTCGTTTTGGATTATAGGTTTAACTCATACAAATCAAATTCGGGAATCCCCTCGATGTTGCGCAGCAAATCCGCAGTGTTCACATA
>CADBSZ010000177.1 GCA_902797525.1 uncultured Ruminococcus sp.
GCCCTGTGCGATTGGGGCCTGTGAACCATGTCAGGCGGGGAACCGAGCAGCATTAAGCAGTTTTTCCGATGCGATACAGTCAGTCTGTCGTTCACTTATTTGAACGGTTGCCTGACGGCTTGCATTTTTCCATTTTATGTTCAGACGGAGGTGACAGTTTTGTACCGGGTGCTATACCGCAAATGGCGGCCGCAGGTCTTTGACGACGTGGCAGGTCAGGAGCACATTACAACCACGCTGAAAAAAGAAATCAGTGACAACCGCCTCAACCACGCCTATTTGTTTACCGGCTCGCGCGGCACGGGCAAAACCACTTGCGCCAAAATTTTGGCGAAGGCGGCAAACTGTCTGAATCCGCAGCACGGAAACCCTTGCGGCGAGTGCGAAATCTGCCGCGGCATTGAAAACGGCAGTATTCTCGACGTGGTCGAAATGGACGCCGCGTCCAACCGCAAAATCGAAAATATCCGCGACATCATCGACGAGGTGCAGTTCAAGCCCAACCGCGCGCGCTTTCGCGTGTATATCGTCGACGAGGTGCACATGCTCACCACCGAGGCGTTCAACGCGCTGCTCAAAACGCTGGAGGAACCGCCCGAGCACGTTATCTTCATTCTCGCGACCACCGAGGTGCACAAGCTGCCGCAAACGATTTTGTCGCGCTGTCAGCGGTTTGATTTTCACCGTATTCCGCCGCAGGCGATTGCCGACCGTATTCAGTTTGTCGCTTCGCAGGAGCAGGTGACGCTTTCCGACAGCGCCGCCATGCTGATTGCAGGCGTTGCCGACGGTGCGCTGCGCGACGCGCTTTCGCTGCTCGACCGCTGCATCGCCATCAGCACCGACGTTGACGAGGCGGTGGTGCGGCAGGCGGCAGGACTGGCTGACAAAAAATATCTTTACGAGCTTTCGGCTTGTATCATCAATAAAAACACCGCCAAGGCGATGGAGGCAATCGACCGCCTTTACGGCGAATCCAAGGACATGGCGCGGCTCTGCGACGAGCTGATTGCGCATTTTCGCGCGCTGATGCTTATCAAATCCGTGCGCAATCCGCGCGGCATTTTGGTGATGTCCGACAGCGAATTTGAGCAGGCGCAAACCCAAAGCGATTATTTGTCGCTTTCCGACATTGTGTATTTTATGGACGTGCTTTCGCGCGCCTATCAGCGCATGGGACACGGCACCGGCGACCGCACCGAGCTGGAAATGGCGCTCGTCAAGCTGTCCGCTCCCGAGCTGGACAGCACCAATGAAGCCGTTGCCGCAAGGCTGACCGCGCTGGAGCGCGCCGTTAAGCGCGGCATATCCGTACAGCCTGCCGCGCCCCTTCCCGAAACTGCACCCGAAAAAGCGGAAGAACCTGTTTCTCAGCCCGAGCCCAAGCCTCAGCCCGAGCCCGAAAAAGCGGAGGAACCGCCGCAAAAAGAGGAGCCGCCTGCCGTGGCGCAGGAGGCAAAGGCTGAGCAGCCGCCCGAGCCGCAGCAGCCCGGGCAGCAACCGGTACAGCAGCAAACCGAACAGCCGCCGCGGAATGTGGCGGAGCTGTATCGCAACGCCAAGCCGTTTCCGCAGTGGGTGGAGGTTGTTGAGGGCATGAAAACCATTTCGCGCTCCGTTTCGGAGGCGTTCGTCGGCTCGACAGCATACGTCAGCGCCAACTATCTGCTGATTGACGCAGGCAGCGAAATGGCGTTCGAGCTGCTCAAGCACACCGGCAACCGTCAGGAAATTCGCAGGGTGATTACCGACATCACCGGCAAGCCATACAACCTCGGGCCTTATCGTCCGCCGCAGCAGGAGCAGCAAACGGCCGACCCCATGCGGCAGTTCAAGCGCAGCCTTGCCGACAGCGGCATTCCCGTTGAGGAGAGTTAGGTTAGCGAATATCACTTTATGAATATAAACATAACACGGAAAGGAAGTTTCATATGAAAGCAAGATTACCCAAAGGATACGGTGGCGGCGGCGCCAACAATATTCAGCAGCTCGCCCGTCAGGCACAGAAAATCCAGGACGACATGGAGGCTGCAAGCGCGCAGCTTGACGAAAAGGAATACGAGGCAACCGCAGGCGGCGGCGCGGTAAAGGTAACCGTTACCGGCAAGCACGAGCTGACCAAGGTGGAAATCCAGCCCGAGGTTGTTGACCCCGAGGACGTTGAAATGCTCGCCGATTTGATTATGGCGGCGACCAACGAGGCGCTTCGCGCGGCAACCAAGGAAAAAGAGGAAACCATGGAGTCCATCTCGGGCGGTCTGAACATTCCGGGAATGTTTTAATCATGGCGCAGTATAACGTTGCACCGCTTGAAAATCTGGTTGACCGGTTTGAAAGAATGCCCGGCATCGGTCACAAAACCGCCCAGCGCCTTGCATATTATGTACTGAACCTGTCAAAAACAGAAGCAGACGAGCTGGCGCGCGCCGTGACCGACGCCCACGACAAAATCCATTATTGCAGCCGCTGCTGCAATCTGACAGACCAAAAGCTTTGCCCCGTGTGCCAAAGCCCGTCGCGCGACCACAGCGTGATTTGTGTGGTTGAAACGCCGCGCGACGCCACGGCGGTGGAAAACACGCGCGAGTTTAAGGGCGTGTATCACGTGCTGCACGGCGCGATTTCGCCGCTCAACGACGTCGGGCCCGACAATCTCACCATCAAGCAGCTTTTGGCGCGGCTTTCAAACGAGGAAATCGCCGAGGTGATTATGGCGACCAATCCCACCGTGGAGGGCGACGCCACCGCGCTGTATATCTCCAAGCTCTTAAAGCCCATGGGCGTTAAGGTGACGCGGCTTGCCTACGGCATTCCCGTCGGCGGCGACTTGGAATATGCGGACGAATACACGCTGGCAAAGGCATTGGAAGGCAGGAATGAAATCTGATGGCTTCACTCAAAACAATTGCTCAGAACAAAAAGGCGCGCCACGATTACTTTGTGGAAGAAACATACGAGGCAGGCATCGAGCTGTTCGGCACCGAGGTCAAGTCGATTCGGCAGGGCAGGGTGAACCTTAAAGACAGCTGGTGCTCCATTGTTGAGGGCGAAATGTTTGTCAACGGCATGCACATTTCGCCGTATGAGCAGGGCAATATTTTTAACCGCGACCCCATGCGCGTGCGCAAGCTGCTCATGCACAAAAAGGAAATCAACCGCCTTTACGGCGTGGTCAAGCAGACGGGCTATTCGCTGATTCCCATCAGCCTTTATTTTAAGGACAGCCGCGTAAAGCTTCAGGTCGGTTTGTGCAAAGGCAAAAAGCTCTATGACAAGCGCGAGGACATGGCAAAGCGAACTGCCAAACGCGACATTGAACGCGCCATGAAGGAACAAAACAGATAATGGAAGAAAGTGAAAATCTCCGTTTTCCACTTTCCGTTTTCCATTGATATACGGGGATGTAAAGGTTTCGACGGGGGATGCGACCCCTGATAAGCGAGCGGCGGTGCGGAACCGCCATAAAATCCGCAACTTAAAAATAACTGACAAAAATACAGTTGCTTTAGCTGCTTAATGCAGCTCGTCTCTGCGCGGAGCACCTCGGCCGCGTAAGGGGCGTCGATTAGAGGTAAAGGTGAACGGGGCTTTGCTTCGCGCCCCGTCATCCATCAGAAGCTACCAAACCGCGCAGCCTGTCGTTAGGCGGCGCGGCAAGGGAAGATGAATATAGCGACTGCGCTCGGAGAAAGTCAAGGCAAACATCTTTCGGACAGGAGTTCGATTCTCCTCATCTCCACCAATGATGAAAGGGACACCTATAAGGTGTCCCTTTCATCATTCAGCGCTCGGCTTTGCCGATATCACACGCCTATGTATGGATAGCGTTATCCGTAATTGCCCATAAATATTCCGATATATGCAAAATTATCTGGACAAGCGGCATAAAATTTGTTATCATATAATTGGTAAAACCGTCGGCAATGATTTATCAAGGTTTTATCATAGGGGGTTCACACCTTATCATAAAGGCAATACATAAAGAAAGGGAGAAAAAGACAATGAAAAGAGTATTAGCTGTTATTCTTGCGGCTACGCTGATGACGTCAGGCTTGGCGTTGTCCGGTGTTTCCGCGGCGGCAGCCGAAAAAGACGAACAGCCGGTTTACCTGTTGGGAGACATCAATCTTGACGGTAAACTTTCAATTGCTGACGTGACCGATTTGCAGCGAGACCTTGCCGGTATGTTTGAATTTAGCGACCTGCAAACCAAGGTATCTAAGGTGGACGGCGAAGGTCCGTCCGTACAGACAGTCACTTATCTTCAAAGATACCTTGCTGCATTTGACACCGGCCTTCCCATCGGCAAGCCCCTTAACGAGGCGTACAATACCAAAACGCTTCCGGTTCTGCGTGAAAGCATCAACAGCCAGGAAACTGCTGAGGTTCGCTGTTATGCCGATCAGCCCAACGTGCCCTATATGAGCGTAACTGACTTTTACAATACCTTCTACCTGTTTGGCACAGACCTGACAGAAGGCATGACCTTCACACGCAGCGGCGACAAGTATACCCTCACCAATATTGCGGGAACATCGGCAACCTATGATATCAGCGAGGATACATTCTACACCGCAAACTTTGAGAATTATACAATGACTGCCGTCTTCTTA
>CADBSZ010000178.1 GCA_902797525.1 uncultured Ruminococcus sp.
GCGAGCACGTCCTGACCGCAGACAAGCGACATCACCGCCACCGTGCCGAGAAACGCCACGGGCGTGTGCCAGGTAATGACGCGGCGCGCCAGCAGATAGACGCCGCCCAAAATCAGCGCGAGGGCGCAGGTTTCGCCCATGCAGCCGCCGGTGTTGCCTAAAAACATATCGAGATAGCTCGGCAGCGAGGCGGTTTCGCCCTTGGCCATCAGCGCCAGCGGCGTCGCGCCCGTTACGGCGTCGGGCATCATCTGAAACGGCTGCGGCACTGCCCAGCTCGTCAGCTCGCCCGAAAAGGCGGTCATCAAAATAATGCGCGCGGTCGCCGCAGGGTTGGCAAAGTTCTGTCCGATACCGCCGAACAGCTGCTTGACGACGACAATCGCAATCACGCTGCCCAGCGCCGCCTGCCACAGCGGAATGCCGACGGGCAGGTTGAGCGCCAGAATAATGCCGGTTACCACCGCCGACAAATCGCCGACGGTATTTTCTTTTTTGCAGAGCTTTTCAAAGCCCCATTCCGAAACAATGCAAACCGCCACGCAGTCGGCGAGCACCAGCAGGCTGCGCAAACCGAAAATCAGGACGGAAGCAATCATGGCAGGAGCGAGCGCGATAATTACGTCAAGCATAATGCTGCGCGTGGTGCGCGGACTGTGAAAATGCGGCGACACCGCCGAAATCAGCTTACTCATTTTGCGCCCTCCTTTTGTTTTGCGAGGTGTTCGCGCAGCATCGTCTTGGCGAGCTTGTTGGTCTGCACCAAATGCCGCTTGGCAGGACAAACATAGGAGCAGCAGCCGCACTCCATGCACAAATCGACGCAAAGGGTTTTCAAATCCTCCGCCTCGCCCTTTTTATATGCCCTTGCAATCGCGCGCGGATCGAGCCGCAGCGGACAGTGGTTGAGGCACGCGCCGCAGTTAATGCAGGGCGTGGTTTTGGGAGGCTGCGCCTCCTTTTCGTCCATCGCAACAATGGCGTTGGTATTTTTGAGAATCGGCGCGCTCAAATCGGGAACGGCAATACCCATCATGGGGCCGCCGTAGAGCACCTTGGCAGGCTCCGACTTGCAGCCGCCTGCCGCCTCGAGCACATCCGCAATCGAGGTGCCGATGGGCGCGATGATGTTTTTCGGCTCCCTTACCGCCGAGCCGTCGACGGTCAGGCACTTTTCCACCAGCGGCATGCCCGTTTTGATGTAGCGCGCAATAAACGCCAGCGTGGTGACGTTAATCACCACAACGCCCACGTCCAGCGGCAGGCCGCCCTTGGGAATCAGCCGTCCGAGGGTGTTGTACACCAGCACCTTTTCGCCGCCCTGCGGATACATCGACGGCAGAACCTTAACCTCTACGCCGTCGGTTTTTGCGGCAAGCGCGCGCACCTTTGCAATCGCCTCGGGCTTGTTGTCCTCAATGCCGATGACAAAGCGGTGAATGTTTAAGTACTTTTTGAGCATGTCAATGCCCTCAAACACCTCGTCGGCGCGGTCAATCAGCGTGCGCGTGTCGGACGTGATGTACGGCTCGCACTCGGCGGCGTTAATCACCACCGCGTCGGCGGCGTTCGCGTCGTTGTTAAAGCTGAACTTGACAAAGGTCGGAAAGCCCGCGCCGCCCAGTCCGACGGAGCCGCTCGCCTTTACCGCCGCCACAAAGCTGTTGAGGTCGTGCACGTCGGGCGGCGTAATGTCGGGGCTTTGCTCCTGCAGGCCGTCGGTTTCGATGACAATGCAGGGCACCTTGGCGCCCATGGCGGTCATCATTTCGTCAATTTTTTGTACCTTGCCCGAAACACCCGAGTGAACCGGCGCGGAAATGTAGCCGTCCGCCTCGGCAATCAGCTGTCCGACCAAAACCCTGTCGCCGCGCTTGACAACGGGCTTGGCAGGTCTGCCGATGTGCATCGACATCGGAACACTGACCGTTTGGGGAACGGGGATCCGCACCGGCGCAGCGCCGGCGGTGTTTTTGCGGTGAGGTACCTTAATACCTTTTAATTTCATATTTTTCCTCCGAGCTTAGAATCGGGAAAGTGCATATGCACAAACGCATATATAGTTATTGTATCACATTCCAAATCCTTATCCAATATGCACATTTAACAAGTATTTTAATGTTTTTTTGTCAATAACGTTTTATTCTAAATGCTGCCTGCGCAAAATAGCTGTTGCATTTGCAAAAAAATATGGTATAATGGAAATCGGCGCGCTGATCGCCGAAAAAAAGATTCATCAGGAAAAAACAAATGGGAAACTACACAGACTTACTGACGCCGGAAAACATGGAAATCCTCAGGAACCACCTGTTCTTCTCCGGCCTGAGCGACGAGGAAATCACCTCCTTCGCCGCCTATGCATCGCCCGAGGTGTTTGAGCTTGACCCTGGGCAAAAAATCTCCATCGAGCCGGGCTACAAGCGCAAGCTGGGCGTTGTGCTGCGCGGCAGCGTGAAGGTTTACACCATTGACTACGACGGCAACAAAACCATCATCAACGCCATTCAGGGGCACGGCTCCATCGGCACCATGCAGTTCATGATGGAATATTACAACATGCTGTTCGAGATTGTCGCCGACACCGCCGGCGTGATTGTCACCTTCGACCCCGGCTGTCTGCTGATTGCCGACGAAAGCGTGGCGCTGATTCAGCACAAAATTCTGGTCAACGTCATGGCTTCGCAGCGGCAGCTGTTTATCAGCCTGTCGGAGCATTTGGTGTGCCTGTCGCAAAAGAACATCCGCGACAAAATCATGCGCTTTTTGAAGATTTGCAGCGAGGCGGAGCGCTCGTATGAATTTGACATCCGCTTTTCGCGCGAGGAGCTGGCGGCATATCTTGCCGTTGACCGCGCGTCGCTGTCCCGCTCGCTGGGAGAGCTGAAGCGCAAGGGAATTATTGACTATCAAAAGAATCATTTTCGGATTTTAACCACGCGGCATTTTAAATATTAACCCGGTATTCCGGGAGGCAGTGCGCCTTTGGCAAGAACGGCGCGTTTGCCGCAATGACAAAGTAAACGCTGATTCATTCAAACGTATGACAGTGATTCGCAGGGGCAACCCTCGCGGTTGCCCGTTTGCCGCAACTCACTGACTACTAACCATTGGCACAAGGACAAACCATGACGAAAAAAACATTTAAACGCGCGTTTAAGGACAGCCTGCCGATTATGGCAGGATATTTGGCGCTGGGCATCGGCTACGGCGTGCTGCTGCAAAGCAAGGGCTACAGCTTTTGGTGGGCAATTTTGATGAGCTGCACCATGTTCGCAGGCTCGGGGCAGTATGCAGGCGTTGATTTTATGGCGAGCGGCGCGTCGCTGCTGACCACCGGCTTTATGACCTTCATCATCAACGCGCGGCACTTCTTTTACGGCTTTTCGCTGCTCGACAAATACAAGGGGGCAGGCGCGCTGAAGCCCTATATGATTTTCGGCCTGACGGACGAAACCTACTCCATCGTCTGTTCGGCAAAGCTTGACGAAACCATCAATGCAAAAAAATATTACTTCTTTCTCACCGCCCTCAACCACAGCTACTGGATTGCCGGCTGCGTGTCGGGCGCGGTGCTGGGCATGTTTTTGCCGTTTTCGAGCGAGGGAATTGACTTTGCCATGACCGCGCTGTTCATCGTCATTATGGTGGAGCAGTGGCTCGACGCCGAGCAGCA
>CADBSZ010000179.1 GCA_902797525.1 uncultured Ruminococcus sp.
AAAAAAGTAAAGAGCAACAAGGAGCAGTTTTCACTGCTCCTTTTTTATGGAATAAAACAAAAGAGGAAAGGATTTCTCCTTTCCTCTAAAAGCGCGTAAATTACAAATTATGCATTACGCATTATCCGAAATATCTCTTCAAAAGTCCCTTAAAGCCGGCGCCGTGTCTTGCTTCGTCCTTTGCCATTTCATGCACGGTGTCGTGAATAGCGTCAAGACCTGCCGCCTTTGCGCGCTTTGCCAAATCGAACTTACCCTCGCATGCGCCTGCCTCAGCGTCGGCACGCATTTTCAGGTTCTTTTCGGTGCTGTCGGTCAGCACCTCGCCCAAAAGCTCTGCAAAACGGGAAGCGTGGTCAGCCTCCTCAAAAGCGTATCTCTTAAAGGCTTCGGCAATTTCGGGATAACCCTCTCTGTCGGCAACTCTTGCCATCGCAATATACATGCCTACCTCGCTGCATTCGCCTTCAAAATTTGCTCTTAAATCCTTGATGATGTCCTCGCTAACGCCCTCGGCTTTACCCTCGCCGAGCTTGTGAACGGTCGCGTATTCCGCATCTTCCTCCATGAGTTTAAACTTGGAAGCGGGCTGCTTGCAAACAGGGCACTGCTCAGGGGGCTGGTCGCCTTCATGAACATAGCCGCATACAGTACAATACCATTTCATAAAACATGACTCCTTCTAAAAAATTATATAAAATTAATTTATATTTAAAGTATTCTATCATACATTTTGTAAAATATAATTGCGCACAAGAATTATAAAATCCTTTTGAAAAAATTAGCGGCGGCTTATTCACCGTTTTGAAAAAGCGGCATAGAATGATAAAAAATCAGGAGGGATTCTATGCCGAAAATTTATCTCAGTCCATCGGTTCAGGAGTTTAACCATTACATCGACGGCGGCAACGAGGAATATTATATGTATCTGATTGCCGACGCCATGGAGCCGTATCTGCGCGCCAACAACATTGACTTTGACCGCAATCAGCCCGAAATGACCTTGTCGCAGGTGATTGCCGACGCCAACGCACAGGATTATGATTTGCACCTCGCCGTGCACAGCAACGCCTCGCCCGAATCCTCGGCAGGGCAGAACACAGGCGTTGAAATCTATTATTTTCCGACCAGTGCGCGCGGCAAGCAGTTTGCCGAAACCATTGCCAATAATTACAAGAGCATCTACCGTGAGCCGGGCGACATCCGCACCATTCCTACGCGCTCGCTTGCCGAGCTTCGCCGCACCAAAGCGCCTGCGGTACTCATTGAGGTTGGCTACCACGACAACCGCGGAGAAGCGCAGTGGATTCGTGACAATATCGACAACATCGCGCGCAGTCTTTCCAAATCCGTTGTCGAGTACTTCAATCAGGAGTTTGTTGACCCATAAACGACGCTTTTTTGTCACAGAAAGCGGTTGCGTTTCCGTTCGAATTATATTATAATAATAAAAAAGGACGTGATAAAATGACGGAAGAAATGAAAACCCGTGTGGAAACCACACTCAATAACCTCAAACGCAACCGCATGGACGCCTACTATGTTGACACCAAGGAGCAGGCGTGCGATTTGGTAAAAACCCTGATTCAAAAGGGCGACGTGCTTTCCTGCGGCGGCTCCGTAACGCTCAAGGAAACCGGCGTGTATGATTTAATCACCTCTGCGGATTACAAATTTCTCGACCGCAGTGCCTGCAAAACGCCCGAAGAAATTGAGGAAATCTACCGCAAAACCTTCTGTGCCGACGCGTTTTTCACCAGCGCGAACGCCGTTACCGAAAACGGCGAGTTGTATAACGTTGACGGTAACTCCAACCGCGTCGCGGCGATTTTGTACGGTCCGAAAAGCGTTGTTTTTATCTGCGGCGTCAACAAAATTGTGAAGAATCTCGACGAGGCTGTCCGCCGCGTCAAAACCAAAGCCGCGCCGCCCAATACTGTCCGTCTCGGCATTGACACTCCCTGTTCCAAAACCGGCGAGTGCATTTCGCTGCGTCGGGAAAACCCCGAAATGTGCGAGGGCTGCCACGGCGACGGCAGAATCTGCTGTAACTATGTTGTCTGTGCCCAGCAGCGCCATGTCGGCAGAATGAAGGTCATTTTGAT
>CADBSZ010000180.1 GCA_902797525.1 uncultured Ruminococcus sp.
GCGTATTGAGGCGGGGGATCAGTCAATCAAATTCCCCGTTTGAATCAGTACAAACGTTTCGGTACAAGTCGTAGTGACAGGGCGCGCCCCTGTCAGACAGCGGCGCACGGTTTGTGCGCCGCTTGATTTTTTGTCGGCATATCTTTCCGTGAAAAATGTGTAAAAAGCCTTGCATTTTCGGCAGAAACATATTATGATAAATATAATACGGATTTGTCTGCCCAATGGCGGAATATTCCGTTAAAGTCTTTTTTGAAAAGGAGAATTACTATGGGTATTATCAGAGCGGCGATTAACGCCGTAACAGGCGGCCTTGCCGACACTTGGCTTGAAGTCATCGAGCCTGCTCCCATGGGCGAGCACACCGTTATCGCTCCCGGTCAGCTGGTGACGCAAAACGGCAAAAGCCAGAATAAAAAGGGTTCTTCCAACATCGTTTCCAACGGCTCCATCATCCACGTTTATGACAAGCAGATGATGATTTTGGTCGACGGCGGCAAAATCGTTGACTACACCGCCGAGCCCGGCTATTTTAAGGTTGACAACAGCTCCATGCCTTCTCTGTTCAACGGACAGTTCGGCGACGCGATTAAAGAGAGCTTCTCACGTATTAAATTCGGCGGCGTTTCATCGCAGTCACAGCACGTTTTCTACATCAACCTCAAGGAAATCAAAAACCTGAAGTTCGGAACCACCACCCCCGTTCAGTATTACGACAGCTTCTATGAGGCTGAGCTGTTCATGGGACTGCACGGCTCCTATTCCATCGAAATCACCGATCCCTTCAAGTTCTATCAGCAGGTTATCCCCACCGAGGTTATCACCGAGAACAAGAGCCTTGACTTTGAGGGCGAATTTGTCCGTCAGTACAACGAGGAATTTGTTACCGAGCTGGGCACCGCCTTCAACCAGTATTCCGCCGACGGCAACCGCATCAGCTTTATCACCTCCAAAACAAAGGAAATGGCGCAGTATATGCGTAACGCCCTTGACGACGACTGGAACGAAAGCCGCGGCTTTGCGGTTTCACACGTTTCGATGGCAATGCCCAAATACAGCGACAAGAGCCAGGAAATCATCGACAAGCGCGCAGCAATGGGCAGCACCGTCAGCTTCCTGCGCGACGGCGCCAACCAGCAGGCTTACATGGCACAGAACATCGCAGAGGGCATCAACGCGGCAGGTCACAACGAGGGCGGCGCGATGAACGCATTTCTCGGCATGGGCATGGCGCAGAACATGGGCGGCAATGTCATGGGCAGCTATATGCAGAATCCCCAGTATGTTCAGCAGAACAGCGCTCCTCAGCAGCAGGCTCCTCAGCAGCAGGCGCCCCGGCAGGCGGCTCCCGCGGGCGCATGGACTTGCAGCTGCGGCGCAACCAACACCGGCAAATTCTGCTCCGAGTGCGGCAGCCCGAAGCCCGAAGCTCCCAAAAAGCGCTTCTGCGGCAACTGCGGCGCGCAGCTGAGCGAAGGTCAGAAGTTCTGCCCCGAGTGCGGCACCAAGCAATAAACCGTAGCGGCAATTGACAAAACATGTTAAGAGGGCGCACCGTTGTGCGCCCTTGTTATCCAAATATTCCATCACAGGAGCAAGTTTATGGCTACTATGAATTATAAGTGTCCCAACTGCGACGGGCCGCTTACCTTTAATCCCGACAAACAGCTGTTTACCTGCGATTACTGCCTGGGCGAGTTTTCGCCTGCTCAGGTGCAGCAAATCAACGCTGCCAAGGAGCAGCGCGAAACCGGCGACGAGCGCGAGGTTAAGCGCGCCGAGGAGGAAAAGCAAAAGGCAAAGGCGCAGGGCGTTGAGGACAGCGACGAATATCCCGTGTCCTACTCCTGTCCTTCCTGCGGCGCCGAGGTGGTAACCACCTCCACCACCGCCGCTACCACCTGCTTTTATTGCCAAAACCCCGTTGTTTTGGGCGCGCGTCTGTCGGGCGAGTTTAATCCCGACCGTGTTGTGCCCTTCGCGCTTTCCAAAGAAAAGGCAATCGAGCGCTTTCTTGCCATGTGCGGCAAAAAGTGGTTTTTGCCCAAGGGCTTTGCCGGCAAGCAGCAGTTTGAAAAGCTCAACGGCGTTTATTTTCCGTATTGGTTCGCCGACGAGCAAAAAACGGCGCGTATCACCGCCACCGGCAAGCGCCGCCGCGTTTGGCGCAGCGGCAACAAGGAATACACCGAAACGCAGGTGTTTAACGTTGTGCGCGGCGGCAACGTGCAAATCCGCAATGTTTTTGAGCGCGCGCTCAAAAACGAGAGCCGCGACATGCTGCAAAGCGTTCACCCCTTTGACATGAGCAAGGCGCAGCCCTTTGCCATGAGCTATCTGTCGGGCTTTCAGGCGGAAAAACGCGACCTTGACAAAAAGGACGTTGAGCCGGTTATTGAGCAAAAAATGCGTCAGTATACCGAGCAGGCGCTTAAAGACACCATGGAGGGCTACGACGAAATCGACACCAACAGCTTTGAGGAGCACACCGATTTGTCGGCGTACACCTACAATCTGCTGCCCGTCTGGATGGTAACATATCAATACAACGGCGAAATTCTCCCCTTCGCCATCAACGGTCAAACAGGCAAGGCGTACGGCAAGCTGCCGGTTGCCGCCGGCAAGCTCGCGCTGGCTTCGGCAATCGTCGCCGCGCTGGTGTTTGCAATCGGATTGTTGGGAGGTATGCTGTTCTTATGATGAAAAAAGGTTCTTTACGCATTTCGGCAATCGCCCTGGCGGCGCTGTTGGTTTGCGCGTCGCTGTTTTCGGTATTCGCGGCGACCTACTCCATTGAGGACGGGGCAAGCGTGTTTACCCAAGAGCAGATAGACGATTTGGCGGCAAAACTGGACGCTGCAGGCGCCAAAACCGGCTGGGAGTTCATTATTTACGCCTCCAACGACGGCACAGATTCCGACGATATGGAATCGCACTATGACCGCTATTACGCGCAGGGCGGCTTTGAATCCAACGCCATCATGCTCGTCATCGACAAGGCGTCCGACAACCGCATTATTTTGTCCTACGGCGAAGTAAAGGATTATTTTGCCGGCGCCGGCGAGCGCTATGACGAAATCAAGTCCGCCATGAAGCCCTATTTGAACAGCGGCGATTACTATGAGGCGGCGAAGGTCTTTATCGAAAAGGCCTCCGATGTGCAGACAATGGGCAAACCGAACAAGATTGTCATGGTTCTGCAAAAGTTCGGCTGGATTATCGGCATCATCGCGGTTGCGGCAGGCGTGGTTTTCTTCTTTGTCAACCGTTCGCGCTACAAGAATTTGGGCAAATCCGGCACCTACGATCTCGCGGCGAACAGCGACGTGGATCTGCGCGAGTCGGAGGATGTTTTTGTCAATCAGTATACAACCGTCAGAACCATCCGCGAGGAC
>CADBSZ010000181.1 GCA_902797525.1 uncultured Ruminococcus sp.
ACCTTTTCGGCGGCAGAAAGTTTTTTGACGTACTCGCCGCAAAAATCGAGTACGCCTCGTTCGATATAAATATCATACGGTCTGCCCGTATTGACGTGTACGGTTTTCATGTTGTCCCCTCATTTAATCGCGTGTTATTCGCCCAACGCCTGTTTTATCTGATGACCTTTTTCCAACAGCTCGTAAAGCGCTGTCTTGTCCTCTGCTTTAATTGCGTTAATGATGTTGTTGATGTTGCCAACCAAAATGTCAAGCTCCTCTGCCAGCGGCTCCTTGTTTTCCAAAAACAGCTCTGTCCAAAGCCGCGCGTTGATGTTTGCCACGCGCGACACGTCGCGATAACTGCCTGCCGAAAAGCCTCTGTGGTTCGGGCAGCTTGGGCTGAGCACATAGGAGCACGCCAGCGCGTGCGGAAGCTGCGAGGTGAAGGCAATCATGCGGTCGTGTTCCTCGGGCGTGGTGGTTTTAATGGTGCCAAAGCCGATTTCCCTCGCAAGACTTGACAAAGCGTTCACCGCCACGTGCGGCGCGCCGCAGGGCGTAATAATAAAGCTCGCGCCCATAAACAGATTTTCGTCGCTCGCGTCAAAGCCGTTCTTTTCCTTGCCTGCCATGGGGTGGCTGCCGACAAAGGTGTAGCCGAATTGCTCCGCAAGCGCCGTCATCTGCGGACAGAGCGCGCGCTTAATGCCCGACGCGTCGGTAACAATTGCGTCGGAACGGATGTATTTTCCGTTTTCGCTCAAAAAATCAACACATGCCTGCGGATACATGCAGACAATCACAACATCGGCCTCGCGCAAATCCTCGGGCGTGCCGATTTTGTCAATCGCACCCTGCTCAAGCGCCTTTTGCGCCACGCTTTTCGTGCGGTTAATGCCGATAACGGTGTGCTTGGTGTGTGCCTTCAGCGCCTTGCAGTAGCTGCCGCCGATAATGCCCAAGCCGACAATTGCTATTTTCATGAATGTAATGCCTTCTTCAGTGAGAATAATTTTTTTGCCACTTCGTCAAACTGCTTCGGCGTCAGCGACTGTGCGCCGTCCGACAGCGCGTGCGGCGGATCGTTGTGTACCTCGATAATCAGGCCGTCCGCGCCTGCGGCAACCGCCGCCATCGCCAGCGGCTCCACCAGCCAGCTTTTGCCGGCGGCGTGACTGGGGTCGATGATAACGGGCAGGTGCGACAGCTTTTTGATGACGGGAATCGCCGAGATGTCAAGCGTGTTGCGCGTAAAGGTTTCGTAGGTGCGAATGCCGCGCTCGCACAGCATAACCTTGTCGTTGCCGCCTGCCATGATGTATTCGGCGCTCATCAGCCACTCCTCAATGGTGGCGGAAAGACCGCGCTTGAGCAAAATCGGCTTGTCAATTTTACCCAGCTCCTTAAGCAGCTCGAAGTTTTGCATATTTCGCGCGCCGACCTGAATAATGTCGACGTTTTCAAACATATCAATGTGGGATACGCGCATGATTTCGGTGACAATCGGAAGTCCCGTTTCTTTGCGCGCGATTTTCAGCAAATCAAGTCCTTCCGCCTTCAGCCCCTGAAACGCATAGGGCGAGGTGCGCGGCTTAAACGCGCCGCCGCGCAGCAGCGTCGCGCCCGACGCCTGCACGCTTTTGGCGATGTCGACAATTTGCCGTTCGTTTTCCACCGAGCACGGACCTGCCATAATGTGCAGGCTGCCGTCACCGATGGTCACGTTGTCATTTATTTTAATTTTGGTGTTTTCGGGATGAAATTTGCGGTTTGCCTTTTTATACGGCTCCTGAACGCGCTTGACGCTTTCAACAATATCCTGCGCCTCAATATACTCAATGTCAACCTGCGTGGTGTCTCCGATTAAACCGAGCACCGTAGAGTGCACGCCGTCCCAGCGGTTGATTTTAACGTCGTAGTCGTTTTTTAGCTTTTCGGTGAAGTTTACCAGCTGTTCGGGGGTGGTGGTTGGCTTTAAAACAATAATCATAACTCAATTTACCTCGCTTTATTATTGGATAGTTAATAATTTAACATTAGTATTTTACCACTTTAAAGCGGAACAGTCAATAGCCAAAAAGGACAATAATTATTTTTTTAAGCCAAGCCGGTCAATCACGGAAAACGCCGTGCGCATGGGCGAGCTTTCGCCCTTTACCACCTCGTCTGCTGCGGCGAGATATTGCGGCAGCCGTTTTTCATACAGTTCGCGCATTACCTTGTCTTTATCAGGGCGCTGCAGCAGCGGCCGAACGGTGTCGTTGCGCAGGCGGTAGCGGATAACGTGAAGCGGCACGTCGAGCAAAACGATTTTGTCTTTGCCCTTAAACGCCGCAACATTGCGTTCATAAGTCAGCGCGCCGCCGCCCGAGGCGATGATTAAATTTGACAATGACGCGAGCTCCTTGCACGCCTCGTGTTCACGGTCGCGGAAGCCCTCCTCGCCGAACTGCTCAAAGATTTGCGCGACGGGCATTCCCGCCTGCCGCTCGATGTATCTGTCCATGTCGACAAACCGCCTGCCGGTTTTGCGTGCAATATTTTTGCCGACGGTGGACTTGCCGCAGCCCATAAAGCCGCACAGAATCACGTTGTTCATAAAAATCCTTCTTTCGGGGGATTTGCCGTTAAAATCGCTTCATTTCCTCGGCGCAGTCGAGCACAAGCCGGTCGATGTCCTTTTGGTCGTATACGGAGCCGTCCCAAATTTGGTGTGCGACAACCGCCTGCCAAACAAGCATCGACATGCCGCCCTCCGCCTTTGCGCCGTTTGCCCGGGCACGCTTGACAAGAGCGGTTTCCAGAGGATTGTAAATCGCGTCGAACACCGCGCCGCATCTGCCGATGGCGCAGTTGTGAATCGGCTGGGCGTCGCTGTTGGGATACATGCCTACGGGCGTGGCGTTAATCAGCACATCCACGCTGCCGATGATTTGGTCGATTAGTCCGAAGCTGACCTCGGTTTCGGGCAGCTTGCGCGTGATGTCAAGGCACAAAAGACCGGCCTTGCCCACGTCCTCGCGCCGCACGGCAAACTCAAAGGGCTTATGGCGCAGGGCGATTTCATACGCCATGGTGCGCGCCACGCCGCCGCAGCCGAGAATCATAATTCTGCCGTCGAGCGCGATTCCCGCTGCCTCAATCGCCTTCATAAAGCCGTCGGGGTCGGTGGTGTAGCCCTTCGCCTTGCCGTCCGTGTTCATTACGGTGTTCACACTGCCGTACATGTTCGCCTTGTCATCAAGCGAATCAATCAGCGGAATAATGTTCTGCTTGTGCGGAATGGTGATGTTGTAGCCGTCAAGCTGCTTTAGGGTGCGCTCATATTCTTCGCCAAGGTTTTCGGGCGCGATATCCAGTTTGGTATACTCGGCGTCGATTCCTGCCAAATCAAACAGTCTTTTGTGAATAAAGGGCGACATTGTATGCCCGATAGGGTGTCCGATGACCGCGTAATGCTTTTTCATTTTGATTCATCCTCTGCTTTCATATCATAAATTGCTATTCATTTTCGATAGATTGACAATTATTTATGCAAAATCAAGATTTTTAAAAGAAATTTTCAAATACGTATTGACAAAGAGGGGAAAGTCAAATAATATTGAAGTGTAACAAACACAGCGTTTGTTTTGCAATGGTTTTTCCGATAATCATTGTAGCACAAAACAGGTGCTCTTGTCTACCGTAATCGGCAGATTTCGCCGATCGGTTGAACGGGTGCAGTAACATTACAGGAGGAATAAAAATGGTATTGGAGAAAGTGAAAGCAATTCTTGCTGAGCAGTTTGACGTTGAAGAGGACAAGATTACTGAGGAAACCGATCTTCAGGAAGACCTCGGCGCAGATTCCCTTGACGTTGTTGACCTGCTGATGTCTATTGAGGACGAGTTTGAGGTTGAGGTTCCCGATGAGGAAATCGAAAACATCAAAACTGTCGGCGCGCTCGTTGCTTACATCGAGGCGAATTCTTAATCAAACCGTAAATTGAGCAGAGTCCTTCGGGGCTCTGTTTTTTTGCTTGATAGGAAACTCCGCTATTCTTCCCCGCCGTTGCAGGAGTGTTGCCGTACATACATACTTTCCAAAGGCGGGTGAGAGTGCCCACCGGCACTTTTTGCGTGTTTCTTGCTTTTTGCGGCGGCTTGTGGTATACTATTATATATCAAATTTTTGGCAGGGAGCACATTATGACCACTCTTACCAAGGACGCCATCAAAAAATCCTTTATGAAGCTGCTGAACGCCAAGGCAGTCAATAAAATCACCGTAAAAGAAATCGTGGAGGACTGCGGCATCAACCGCAACTCCTTTTATTATCATTTTGACGACATTCCCTCGCTGATTGAGGAAATTCTCAACGAACAGGCGGATACGCTGGTGCAGGTCAGCAGCAGGGACGCGAACATCTACACCGCAATTCTAACCGCCATGGACTTTGCCCTGCAAAACAAGGCGGCGATGATGCATTTGTACCACTCCGCCAGCAGGGAGCTGTTTGAGCGCTATCTCAACCGCGTCGCCAACCGCACCGTCACCGAGTATTTTGACGTATTCTTCAAGGATGAGGGGATTGACGAGGACGACAAGCAGGCAATTGTGATGTATTACAAAAGTCTGCTGGTGGGCTTTGTCATCGAATGGCTCGGCAACGGCATGAAGTATGATTTGAGCATTCAGGTGCAGCGCCTGTGCGAGTTGTTTGAGGGCACCACCGAAATCGCCGTCAGCCGCTGCAAGCGGAAGGATTCTTAATAGACAAAATCGAATATTTGCCTAAAAAACGTGCATTTTGAAATCAATGCACGTTTTATTTTTTTGCGGACTCACTATAATTATTATTTGGAAAAAGCATTGAAAGGAGTCTGTACTATGAAGCTGGGCAGAGCGGTTGTCAAAAGCCGCGTTGTTATTCTGATTCTCGCATTGGTTCTGCTGGTTCCCTCGGTTTTGGGAATGATTTACACCAGAGTCAACTACGACATGCTCAACTATCTTCCCGACAGCCTTGACACGGTCAAGGGTCAGAAGTATATGTTAGAGGATTTCGGCAAGGGCGCGTTTTCCTTCCTCATTTTTGAGAATATGGAGGATAAGGACATCGTCGCCGTCGAAAACCAAATCAAGGAGGTCGATCACGTCGCCACGGTTTTGTGGTACGACGACATTGCCGACACCTCCATTCCGAAGGAGCTGTTGCCCGACAAGCTCTATGACGCGTTTAACGCAGGCGATTCCACGCTGATGGCGGTGTTCTTCGACACCTCCAGCTCGTCGGACGAAACCATGAACGCCATCACCGAAATCCGCGAAATCGCCGGCAAGCAGGTTCTGGTGTCGGGCATTTCGGCAATGGTCACCGACCTGCGCGACCTCTCCGAGCGGGAGGAGGCGCTGTATGTCGCGATTGCGGTTGTGCTTGCGGTTGTCGCGATGATGCTGTTCCTGGACAACTGGATTGTTCCGTTTGTGTTCCTCGCCAGCATCGGCGTCGCAATTGTGTTCAACCTCGGCTCCAACTACTTCCTCGGTGAAATTTCCTACATCACCAAGGCGCTGTCCGCGGTGCTGCAGCTTGCCGTCACGATGGACTATTCCATCTTTTTGTGGCACAGCTACGCCGAACACAAGCGGCTGTACCCCGACCACGAGGAAGCGATGGCGTACGCGATAAAGGAAACCTTCACCTCGGTGCTGGGCAGCTCCATCACCACCGTAGCGGGCTTTGTTGCGCTTTGCTTCATGACCTTTACCCTCGGCCGCGACCTCGGCATCGTCATGGCAAAGGGCGTTATCTTCGGCGTTATCGGCTGTGTTACCGTACTGCCGTCCATGATTTTGTTGCTCGACAAGCCGCTCGAAAAAACCATGCACAAATCGCTGATTCCTCCGGCAAAAAAGCTGGCGGGCGGCGTGGTTAAGATTTTCCCCGTTTTTTTGATTTTGTTCGCCGCGCTGGCGGTTCCTGCCTACTACGGCTACCACCAAACCAACAGCGAGGTTTATTATGACCTTTCGCGCAGTTTGCCGAAGGATATGGCAAATGTGGTCGCCAACTCCAAGCTCGAGGAGGAGTACGCCATGGGCTCTACTCACATGGTGCTCGTTAATTCCTCGATTTCATCAAAGGACGCGCGCGATATGCAGGAGGAGTTCAAGCAGGTGGACGGCGTAAAATTCGCGCTGGGCTTAGAAAGCCTGATTGGCTCGTCCATTCCCGAGGAGTTTGTTCCCGATTCCGTCACCTCGATTTTAAAGAGCGATCGCTGGGAGCTGATGCTGATTGGCTCCGAATACCGCACCGCTACCCCCGAGATGAGCGATCAAATCAAATCGCTTAACGCCATCATCAAAAGCTACGACAAGGACGGCCTGCTGGTCGGCGAGGCGGCATGCACCAACGATTTGATTGACATCACCTCAATCGACTTTGCCACCGTCAACATGATTTCGATTATCGCTATCTTCATCATTATCGCACTGGTGGAAAAAAGCATTTCGCTGCCGATTATTTTGGTGTCGGTTATCGAGCTTGCAATTTTCATCAACCTCGGGCTGCCGCACTATTTGGGACAGTCGCTGCCGTTCATTGCGCCGATTTGTATCAGCACCATTCAGCTGGGCGCGACGGTTGACTACGCGATACTGATGACGACCAGATACAAAAAAGAGCGCTCGCTCGGCAACGACAAGCGC
>CADBSZ010000182.1 GCA_902797525.1 uncultured Ruminococcus sp.
CCAGTTCCACCACAGGCGCGTTTGTATTGTCAACACTGCTATTATACTAAAAATCAAATTTCTTGTCAACGCAAATTCCGATAAAAACAGCCCGGAACATCAGGTGCTCCGGGCTGTCATATTCAACCGATTTCAGGATTCCCAATCAATCCAATGAATTTTTCTGCTTTGCGGGAACTTCCTTTTCATAGCAGGCAAAGGCATCGTCTATCAGCTTTTTGTCGGGCTTGGGAGAAATCAGGCTGACCACCGGAACGATAATCAAGCCGGCAATCATCGCCAGTGCGCCGCAGTTGATGGGCGACTGCAAAAATACCGGGAAAAGCTGCTTTGCAAACAGGTTGAGCAGCATAATGCCGGCGCCGAAAATGAAGCTGACCCAGCAGGCGAGCTTGGTGGTCTTTTTCCAGTACAGACCGTAGAGGAACGGAGCGAGGAACGCGCCTGCCAGCGCACCCCACGAAATGCCCATGAGCTGCGCGATAAATTTCACGCTTTCATTGCTGCTCTTGGTCTGATAAATCGCGATTAACGCCGAAATCGCGATGAACACGACGATGAACACGCGAATCACACGCACCTGCTTTTTGTCGTCCATCTTCTTAATCACGTTGCCCTTGAGCAGGTCGATGGTCAGGGTAGAGGACGAGGCGATCACGAGCGAGGACAGGGTTGACATCGAAGCGGACAGCACCAGAATCACCACAATCGCCATCAAAATTGCCGGAAGATTGGAGTTTTCGAGCATGGTGGGAATGATGTTGTCAAAGCCGCCCTCGGCCGCGCCGTCAAACAGTCTGCCAAAGCCGCCCAGAAAATAGCAGCCGCCGGCGACAACCAGTGCGAACGCGGTGGAAATAATCGTACCCTTTTTAATATCTCTTTCGTGCTTAATCGCATAAAACTTTTGCACCATCTGCGGCAGGCCCCAGGTGCCCAGCGAGGTCAAAATGACAACGCCCAGCAGTCCGAGCGGATCGGGACCGAAGAAGGAGTTAAATGCGCCGGGCGTATTGGTGACGGAAGGATCCTGCACCTGCGCCAAGCCGTTGAGCGCCTCCATAAAGCCGCCCTGGTTCATCAGCACCGCCGCGATAACCGCCACAATGCCAAACAGCATAATAATGCCCTGAATAAAGTCGTTAATCGCCGTTGCCATATAGCCGCCTGCGATAACATAAATGCCCGTCAGCACGCTCATGGCAACAATACACCACACATAGTCAATGTGGAACGCCATGCTGAACAAGCGCGAAAGGCCGTTATACAGCGACGCGGTGTATGGAATCAGGAACACAAAGGTAATCATCGACGCGCCGATTTTCAGCCCCTTGCTGTCAAAGCGCTTGCCGAAAAATTCGGGCATGGTCGACGAGCTGAGGTGCTGCGTCATAATGCGCGTGCGCCTGCCCAAAATCACCCACGCCAGCAGCGAGCCGATTAAGGCGTTGCCGATGCCGATCCAGGTGGACGCGATGCCGAATTTCCAGCCAAACTGTCCTGCGTAGCCGATAAAGATAACCGCCGAAAAATACGATGTGCCGTACGCAAAGGCGGTCAGCCACGGGCCGACGCTTCTGCCGCCCAGAACAAAGCCGTTGACGTCGGTGGCGTTTTTGCGGCAGTAAATGCCCACGCCGACCATCACGCCGAAGAACAGGACCAGCAGGATAATCTTAATTGCTAAATCCATAACGTTTACCCCCCAAAGGTAAATTTATTTTGCGGATTATTTCAAATCCGTATTAGATGAAATCTCATTTTGCTGAGCGACAACGCTTTCTCCGCAGTATTTTTTGCGGAGCACGGGCTTTTCGATTTTGCCCGTGGGATTGCGCGGAACGTCGGCAAAAATCACCTTGCGCGGCCGCTTATAGCGCGGCAGCGCCATGCAAAAGGCGTTGACCTCTTCTTCGCTGAGCGAATAGCCGGGCTTTACCTCGATAATCGCGGCTGAAATTTCGCCCAGACGGTGGTCGGGCAGACCGATAACCGCCACGTCCTTAATCGCGTCGTTCGAGCGCAAAAAGTCCTCAATCTGAACGGGATAAATGTTTTCGCCGCCCGAGATGATAACGTCCTTTTTGCGGTCGACCAGGTAAATAAAGCCGTCGCTGTCGCGTTCCGCCATGTCGCCGGTATAAAGCCAGCCGTCGGTGCCGAGCACCTCCTCGGTCGCCTTTGCGTCGCGGTAGTAGCACTTCATTACGCCGGGACCCTTAACCGCCAGCTCGCCCACGCCGTCTTTTACCTCGTTGCGGTTTTCATCGACGATTCTGACCTCCCAGCCGAAGCCCGGCACGCCGATGGCGCCGACCTTGTGAATGTTGCCCATGCCCAAATGCACGCAGCCGGGACCGATGGATTCGCTCAGGCCGTAGTTGGTGTCGTATTCGTGGTTCGGGAACACCTTTTTCCAGCGCTTAATCAGAGTGGGCGGCACGGGCTGCGCGCCGATGTGCATTAAGCGCCAGCGGCTGAGGTCGTATTCGTTAAGGTCAATCTGACCGCTGTCAATCGCGTCTAAAATGTCCTGTGCCCACGGCACCAGCAGCCAAACAATCGAGCAGCGCTCCTCGCTGACGGTACGGATAATCCACTCGGGGCTGACGCCGCGCAGCAGAACCGCCTTGCTGCCCGAATAAAGGCTGCCGAACCAGTGCATTTTCGCGCCGGTGTGATACAGCGGCGGAATGCAGAGAAAAACGTCGTCGCGCGTCTGTCCGTGGTGGGCGTGCTCCACCTTGGCGGAGTGCATCAGCGCACGGTGCGCATGCAAAATTGCCTTCGGAAAGCCCGTTGTGCCGGACGAAAAATAAATCGCGCCGTCATCGTCGTCGGTAATATATACGCTCGGCGCCTGAGAGGAGCAGTAGCCAATCAGCTTTTCATAGCTGTCCGCAAAGCTCGGGCACTCGTCGCCGACATAAAAACAGTTTTTTACACGCGGAATCTGCGGCAAAATTTCCTCGACTCTGCCGATAAATTCGGGGCCGAACACCAGCGCGTCGGAATCCGCCTTGTTGACGCAGTAGCCGATTTCCTCGGCGGTGTAGCGGAAGTTCAGCGGAACGGCAATCGCGCCCGTCTTTAAAATGCCGAAATAAATCGGCAGCCAGTCCAAACAGTTCATCAGCAAAATGGCAACCTTGTCGCCCTTTTTAATGCCGCGCGTCAGCAGCAGATTGGCAAAGCGGTTTGCCTTCACGTCAAATTCGCCCCAGGTCAGCTGTTTTCTAAACGCGCCGCCGCGGTTTGACTCAATCAGGGAGTATTCGCGCCAGGTCACGTTCGGCACGTTTACTTCGGGGTTAATCTCAACCAGCGCCACTTCGTCCTTAAAATAGGTGGCGTTTCTGGTGAGCAACTCGGTAATGGGCATGTCAATTCTCCTTTTTTCCATACGAATACGATTATCAAACAAAAATTCACCCCGACTATGACAGCTCGGGGCAGATGTGTTAATATTACTATCTCACGAATTTTGGGTTTTGTCAAGTATAACCAGAGAATCAGGTTAAAATTTGTAGAACATGCATAAAGAGAAGTGGATTTTTTGGTTTAAATTGCTACGCTTTAAAGCGCCTATGCTTTAAACTGCTAAAGTTAAAAAGTTATTTACAAACCCCAACCCACATGCTATAATCAAAGCAACGAGTCGTTGCATCCGTGACGCCTATGGAGAGGTCAGGCTTGGCAACGCGCCGGCAAAACGGCGTGGCTGAGCGTTTCTGTTGACAGGACGCCTTTGGCAACGTGAACTGTGCATGGGTGTTGTTTCCAAAATCAAAGATTTGGACAACACCTCAACGTTGCATCCGTGACGCCTATGGAGAGGCCGGGCTTGGCAACGCGCCGGCAAAACGGCGTGGCATACCTTTGGTTTTGTTTCAAACTGTTTGAAACACCGCAGCCATTGTTTTTCATCCGGGTTCACACGCGGGTGCGCCGCCAACGGTTAAAATCGGACGTTTTATTCACATATTAGCAAGCAATCAATAACCATATTGTTTTTATCCGACAGGAGATGATTTCATGTTTTGCGGAAAATGCGGCCATAAAATGGCAGAAACCGACGCGCGGTGTTCGCGCTGCGGCTGGCGCAATCCGCGTTTTGCCAACGACAAAAACACTGCGGACAACCTTGACTACGACGAGCCCTCACAGCAGCAGTTTCAGCAAGCCGAGTATTTTCCTCCTGCTGTTCCGAACTTTTACAACCAGCCGCAGGATTATTACAGCGACGACGAGCTGATTCCGGCGGCATACCGCGGCGCGGACGTGCCAAAACAGCGAAAAAACGCAGCAGAGCGCTGATTGTTACCATTATTATCTGTGCGGCTGCGGTGCTTGCCGCGGCAGGCGTGCTGGTCGGTTTTTTGGTATATCACCAGTCCGAGGGCTACAAGCTGCAGCAGGCGGAAACCAAGATTCTCGACGGAAACTACCGCAGCGGCATTGAACAGCTCGACAATCTTAACAGCCGTCAGGCAGACGACACGCGCAGGTTGGCGGAATTTTTGGAGCTGAAAACCCGGCAGTTTGACGTTGCCTACAACGAGGGCATGCTGCAAACCGCCGGCGAGGACGCAGGCGTTTATGCCGCGGCGCTCGGCGAACGTTTTGAAGCCCTGGGCGACTTGCAGCTGCCCGAAAAGCTCCAAAGCGCCTACCGCACCATGCAAACACGCTACGAGGGCATGAAGAATTGTCTCGGCAAGCTGTCGCAGGCGGATTTGTACGACGCCCAGCACAGCGTGCTCGCCTACAAATCGCGCAAGGAGGGCGCGGGCTTTACCGTTGAGGATTTAAGCGGCGTGGTAAAAACAGCCGAGCCTGCCGTCAAAAATCTGGAAACGCAAGTCATCAACAGCGAGGCGTTTCAGGCGCTGACCGCGGATTGCGGTGCGCAGGCGGTCAAAACCATGAACGAGTTTTATCAAATCACCTCGGCACAGGTGAATCAGGACGCCTTTGATTTGGAAAATTATGAAAAATCACAGCGCAGCGACGTCACCTTAAAGCTCAGCGACACCGTTTCCTTTTATGACGCGGCGGTCGGCACCGGGCTGAAAAGCCTGACGTCCAACGCCGACGCCGAGGCAAACGCCAAAGCCCTTTGTGAAGCGCTGAAAATCGCCTGGACTGACTTTTCATTTACGGTTAAGAGTTAACTTTCAACTTCATAAAAACACATTCCCCTTTTATCCGCATAGAATGGCGTGATGAAAGGGGAGTTTTTTATGATGACAAATTATGAAAACCACATTTCGGGCGTGTCGCCCTTTAAGCCCGAATTTGAAAGCTACATCAACAGCAATCCCGGGCGCGGATCGCTGAAGGTGCAGGTCAGCGCCGCCAATCAGAGCTTCCCGGTGAAGAACGTCTTTGTTGAGGTTGCGCTGGTGGAAAACGGCGTGCGCTACAGCATCTATAAGGACGTCACCGATTCCTCGGGCATTGTCAATGAAATTGTCCTTCCGTCCTGCATGGCGGCGGAAAACAACAGCCCCGAAACGGCAGGCAAAAGCGACGCGACCTATTTGGTGTCGGTATTTCACCCCGATTTTGAGGAAATTGTGGACTATCCCGTCACGATTCAGGACAGAATCGAAACGATTTTGCCCGTGGCGCTCGAGCCGCTTTCCAACGGAGGGGAGGACTGAGCATGGCTGTCACACCCGAAATTCCGCAAACAATTACGGTGCATCTCGGCAGACCGAACACGCCTGCCGCCAACGTGACGGTGCCGTTTACCGACTACATCAAAAACGTCGCATCCAACGAAATCTATCCCACGTGGCCCGAAAGCGCCATCCGCGCCAACATTCTGGCGCAGATTACCTTTGCGCTCAACCGCGTTTACACGGAGTACTACCGAAGCCGCGGCTATGATTTTGACATCACCGACAACACCTCGATTGACCAGCGGTATGTCTACGGCGGCGAGGTGTATGACAACATCAGCCGCATTGCGGACGAAATCTTCAACAATTATATTGTGCGCACAGGCAGTGTTGAGCCGCTTTACGCGCAGTTTTGCGACGGCTACACCACCTTTTGCAACGGACTGTCGCAGTGGGGCACGGTCACGCTTGCCAATCAGGGGCTGACGCCGATTCAAATTTTGCGCTATTATTACGGCGACAACATCAGCATTGTCTACAACGCGCCTGTCGGCGGCAACACCGAGTCCTATCCGGGCGTTGCGCTGCGGCGCGGCTCGTTTGGCGACGATGTGCTCACGATAAAGCGCGAACTCAACCGAATTGCCAAAAACTATCCGGCAATTCCCACGGTCAACACCGCTACGGGTGTGTATGATTTGGAAACCGAAAACGCCGTCAAAACTTTTCAGCAGATTTTCAACCTCGATCCCGACGGAATTGTCGGCAAAGCAACGTGGTACAAAATCAAGCAAATATACGCCGGCGTGAAGCGGCTTTCCGAAATAACCAGCGAGGGGCTGGAGCTGTCAGAGGTGGAAAAGCGCTATACGCGTGAGCTGCAAATCGGCGACCGCGGCGTGGACGTGGAGGCGCTGCAATATTACCTGGCGTTTCTCGGCTATTTTTATCCCGAGCTGCCGCCGATTCCGATTACGGGCTATTTCGGAGAACTTACGCGCGACGCGGTGTTTACCTTTCAAAACAATTACGGTTTGCCCGTGACGGGCGTGGTGGACGCAAATGTTTTTTTCCAAATTGAGCAAGCATACCGGGACGCTGTCAGAGATTTGCCGGCCAGCTACCAAACCGCCATCGGCGAACCATATCCCGGGCGGTTCATCATCGAGGGCGACAGGGGCGAGAGCGTGCGCATCATTCAGCGGTACCTCAATGTTGTGGCGCAGTCAAACCCGAGCATTCCCACGGTGACGGTTGACGGCATTTTCGGCCCTGCCACCAGGCGCGCGGTCATCGCCCTGCAACGCTCGCTCGGCTTTGAACAAAACGGCGCTGTCGGCCCTGCCGAATGGGCGGAGCTCGTCATCAGAGGAAACTTTTTGAATTGACAATTCTAAAATCAGGCGGTCATTTCCGCGCGGATTTTTGCCAGAATTTTCTTTTCCTTCCGGCTGACCTGCACCTGCGTCATGCCCAGTATTTCGGCGGTTTGCACCTGCGTTTTGCTGTGATAATAGCGCAGTGAAATCAGCCGCCGCTCCTCATGCTCCAGCGAGGCAAGCGCCTGCCTGAGGCACAGACGCTCCGAAATTTCATATTGAATGTCAGGCGAGGGCACGTCCAGCTGCGGATTGCCCTCGTCGTCAGCTTCGGCGGTAAGCGACAGCGGCGCACGCGCGCTGCCGATCGCTTCCGCCACCCTTTCGGCGCTGACGTTCAGGCGCGCGGCGAGCCGGCTGACGGTCAGCTCTTTGCCGTCCTTTTGCAGGCTTTCGCTGTTGAGCCGCGCGATTTTCAGCGACAGCTCCTTCAGCGAACGGCTCACCTTCACCGTGCCGCCGTCGCGGAACAGCCGCTTAATTTCGCCGAGAATCACCGGAAAGGCGTAGGTGGAAAATTGCAGGCCGCGGCTTTCGTCAAAGTGATTTATCGCCTTTGACAGCCCCAAGCAGCCTGCGGCGAACAGCTCTTCGTAGTCAATGCCCTTGTTTGAAAAGCGCTTGCACAGCGAATGCACCAGCCCCATGTGCCGCTCGGCAAGGCGGTCGCGCTCAGTCATCCGCGCCGATTTGCTTTTCAAGCGTAACGGTGGTGCCCTTGCCGACGGCGGAGGCGACGCGCACCTTGTCGCAAAAGCTCTGCATTACCGCAAAGCCCAAGCCGGCGCGCTCCTCGTCGGCGGCAGTGGTAAACAGCGGCTGCATCGCCTGCGCTACGTTTTCGATGCCGCAGCCCTTGTCGCGAATTTTAATGACGACTCTGTTTTGCTCCGTAATTTTTCCCGTAATAAAAATGGTGCCGCTTTGGCGGCGGTAGCCGTGCACAATGCAGTTTGTCACCGCCTCGGACACGGCGGTTTTTAAGTCGCTGAGTTCGTTAAGAGTGGGGTCGAGGTTGAGAATAAACGCTGCCACCGCGCTGCGTGCAAAGGCTTCGTTGCAGCTTCTTGACGGAAAGCTCAGCTTCATTTCATTGATTGTTTTCATCTCAGCACCCCCAACGCTTCCAGTCCCGACATGGCGAAAATGCGGTAGACGCTGTCGGAGTAGTTTTTGACACGCAGCGCGCCGCCCAGCAGCTTCATCCGACGGTATCTGCCCATCACCAGTCCCACGCCCGACGAGTCCATAAAGCTTACGCCCCCAAAGTCCAAACACAGCAGCTTCGGCTTGAGCGACTGCGCCATGCCGTCCACGCGCGAACGAATCCGGGCTGCGCTGTCGTGGTCGATTTCACCTGATATGTAGGCGGTCAGCACGTTATCTTTAAATTCGGTTTCAACCATTTTCAACATCCTTTCCTTTAAAAAGCAGCGTGACAAAATACAGCAATTGCCGTCTTATACAATCTTGACGCGCCTACGGCGCTATTAAAAAGCAGAAAGTCTGCTTTTTAATGAAGATTGGTATAAAAA
>CADBSZ010000183.1 GCA_902797525.1 uncultured Ruminococcus sp.
AACCATATCAATCAACAGGGCTCGAAGGTGAGCGTAAAGAAAACGTGCCTGCGGCACGTTCTTGTTTTATGCGTTTTCATGTCATTCGCAAAAAAGCTGCCGCAGGGGATTCCTGCGGCAGTTCGCCGTTAAACCATTCCGTTTTCTTGCTTCGGCTCAAAGCTTTGGCAGTCGGTGCAGGGCGAAACACTGGGGTCAGGCTCATGCGTGCCGACGCGGATGGCTTCAAGTGCGCAGTAGTTTTTGCTCTTGTTGTGGTTTTTGCAGCTTGTCACGTTGCAAATAATGCACTGGTTGGCATAGTTGTTGTCAATCATGTTCTTCACCTCACCGATAGTATGTGCGGCATGCGCCCGATTTATGCGGCACGTTTTGTGAATATATTAATAGTATATAGCGAGGTGAGCGAAATGAATGTGCTGTCTTCCGTTATTATCGTGGTGTTTGCCGTCATCGGCGTTGCGGCGGTGTTCCGCGAAATTTCACT
This sequence comes from uncultured Ruminococcus sp., assembly GCA_902797525.1. Lineage (GTDB taxonomy): Bacteria > Bacillota > Clostridia > Oscillospirales > Acutalibacteraceae > Ruminococcoides. The sequence goes on from CADBSZ010000183.1 coordinate 488, forward strand.
GCGGTTGTTCGCGCTGCGCGACGACTGCACTGTGATGTACATTACCCATATCAAAACCGAAAGCGAAAACGTGGAGCTTGTGCTGCGCAGCGCGCTGGCAAAACGGCGCTGGTGCGGCAGAAAAAATGCCGTCAGCACCGTCTGTCTTGACGCTCCGCTCGACGACAAAACGCGCCGCATTTGCGAAACGGTCTGCCGCGATTACGGTTTTGCTCATTTGATAACAAAGGATGAATTTCTGAAAACGCTTGAATAATCTATTGTTATCCTGCGCAAAATGGAGTATAATAACTGTATCAAAGATTAACAGGTGTCTTTATGCAGGAAGAAACGTTGCTGCGCCTGGAGGGCGTGGTGGAAAATATTGTATATCGAAATGAAGAAAACGGTTACACCGTGCTCGAAATCTCCGACGGCGACGACTACATCACCGCCGTGGGAAATATGCCCCTGGCAGAGGCCGGCGACAGCGTGGTGCTGACCGGCGTTTTCACCGAGCACAAAAGCTATGGAAAACAGTTTTCGGCGCGTGTGTGCGAAGTGTGCCGACCCACCGAAACGGCGGACATTCTGCGCTATCTGTCCTCTGGCGCGATTAAGGGAGTGGGACCGTCCACCGCGCAAAGGCTGGTGGCGGAGTTCGGCGAGGCAACGCTGGAGGTTATGGAAACCCAGCCCGAGCGCGTGGCGCTGCTCAAGGGTATTTCCACCGAAAAGGCGCACGATTTTTCGGCGCAGCTCAAGGCTAACTCAGGCGTGCGCACGCTGATGCTCTACCTCGGCGAATACGGCATCTCAAACACCTCCGCCGTCAAGATTTTTAACGTCTTCGGCGGCAGCGCGGTGGAGCGGATTAAGGAAAACCCCTATCTGCTGTGTCAGGGCGACTTCGGCGTGCCGTTTGAACGCGCCGACTTTATCGCCAAGCGCGAACAGCTTGAAAACGACAGCGAGGTGCGTGTGCGCGCCGGGCTGTCTTACATACTCCGCCACAACGAGGGCAACGGCCACACCTGTTTGCCGCAGGACAAGCTCGAAAAAACCGCTGCCGATTTTTTGTCGGTCGGCTTGCCCCGGGTGCAGGAGTGCATGGAGGACATGCTGTTTGACCGCAGCCTGATTCTCGACCGTGTGAACGACAGGGATTTTGTGTTCACGCCGCAAATGCACCTCGGCGAAATGTACATTGCCTCGCGCATGAAAATGCTGCTGGCGTTTCCGGCCGAGCAGATTAAGGACGCGGACGGCGCCATTGACGCGCTGGAGGAGAGCGAGCAGATTGAATACGCGGATTTGCAGCGGCAGGCGATTACCGCAGCGCTGACCGGAGGTGTGCTGGTGCTGACGGGAGGCCCCGGCACCGGCAAAACCACTACGCTCAACGCAATTATCAAAATCCTGCAAAGCCGCGGCAACAAGGTGCTCCTCGCTGCGCCTACCGGACGCGCCGCCCAGCGTATGAGCGAGCTGACCGGCGACGAGGCAAAAACGCTGCACCGACTGCTCGAGGTCAGCTGGGACAAGCAGGACAACCCTGTGTTTAATAAAAATGAAAAAAATCAGCTGAAATGCGACGCGCTGATTATCGACGAGATGTCGATGGTTGACTGCAACATTTTCGAAAGCGTTATGCGCGCGCTGCCGCTCGGCTGCCGCTTGATTTTGGTCGGCGACTCCGACCAGCTTCCGTCCGTCGGCCCGGGCAACATCCTCGGCGACATCATCGACAGCGGGGCGGTTCCCGTGGTGAGGCTGAACGAAATTTTCCGTCAGGCACAGCAAAGCCTGATTGTCACCAACGCGCATAAAATTGTCAACGGACAAATGCCGGTGCTGAATCAGGCGGATAAAGATTTCTTTTTTCTGAAAAGGAATATTAAGTCTGATGTTACCGAGCTGATTGTCGACTTGTGCCAAACGCGGTTGCCGAACGCCTACGGTTATTCGCCGTTTGAGAACATTCAGGTGCTCTCTCCTTCCAAAAAGGGAGAGCTTGGTACCGCCGAGCTCAACCGCAAATTGCAGGCGCGGCTCAACCCGGCAGAGGAGGGCAAGGCGGAGGTTACTCTTGGTTCCAAGACCTTTCGCGAGGGCGACAAGGTGATGCAGGTCAAAAATAACTACGACATCCGCTGGTTCCGCGATAACGGCGAAACGGGCGAGGGCATTTTTAACGGCGACATCGGCATTATCGAGCGCATTGACAGGCGCAACAAGCAAATCAAGATAAAGTTTTACGACAAGTCAGCGGCGTTTTCGTTTGAATCCGCTGCCGACCTCGACTTCGCTTACGCGATTACCGTACACAAGAGTCAGGGCAACGAATTTGACGCCGTGATTATTCCGATGTTTTCGGGGCCGCCGCAGCTGTATTACCGCAACTTGCTTTATACGGCGGTGACGCGCGCCAAAAAAACGCTGATTCTGGTCGGCACGCCGCAGACCGTGGAGTATATGGTCAACAACAACCGTCAGACCAAACGCTACAGCGCCCTGCGCGAGTTTTTGGTTCGTGACGAGAGCTTGTATTAAAAACAAAAGGTGAATTATGAATATTGCTATTGATTTGGGTTCGGACAGAACCAGAGTTTTTATCGAAAATAAAGGAAAGGTGCTCGATGAGGCGAGCGTGATTACCTACGACGTTGACACGCACGAAATTTTTGCCGTGGGCAACGACGCTTATTCCATGATCGGCAAAACGCCCGTGGGCATCCGCGCGGCGCATCCGCTGGACGGCGGCGTGATTGCGCAGTCCGATTTGGTGGAGGACATGGTGGCAATTTTGCTGGGCGAGGTGTGCACGGTCAAGATTGTCAATCCGCGCGTGGTCACCGCCATTCCGTGTGAGCTGACCGAGGTGGAAAAGCGCGCGGTGGTCAACGCCGTCAGCTCCTTTGGCGCGCGCAGGGTGTATTTGATTGAAACACCCAAGGCGGCGGCGCTCGGCTGCGGAATCGACCTTAATTCGCCGCACGGCGTGTTTATTGCCGACATCGGCAGCGGTACGGCGGACATCGGCGTGCTGTCGCTCGGCGGCATTTCCGTTTCCAAAAGTGTGAAGCGCGCCGGCAGCGCCATGGACGAGGAAATCGTCAAATACATCCGCAAGAAGTACAATTTGGTTATCGGCACCAATATGGCGGAGCGCTGCAAGGTTGCCGTCGGCTGCGTGACAGAGCCTGACGAGATAAAAACCTTCCGCGTCAAGGGGCGCGACGCCGTCAGCGGTCTGCCGCGCTATGTGGACGTGACAAACGCCGAAATCAAGGACGTTATTTTGGAAATTGCCAACGAAATCGTCACCGCGATTCGCGACGTGCTCGAGCAAACGCCGCCCGAGCTGAGCAGCGATATTTATAACGACGGCATTATTCTTACGGGCGGTCTTGCCAAGCTGCAGGGCTTTGCGCGGCTC
>CADBSZ010000184.1 GCA_902797525.1 uncultured Ruminococcus sp.
AAAACTCATTGTTGAAAAACTGCACGGATTATGATACAATAGCTTTGATAAATTATGATAAGGAGCTTTGATGATGGAAGGCTTTATTGAACAGGTGGTTAAGCGCGACAAAACCGCGAAAAACCTTGCGATTAAAATCATTGCGGTGGCGCTTTTGGTGCTGATTCCGCTGACGTTCGTCTTTTTGGCGCGGTTTATTCCCTATTTGGGCTTGGTCGGATTTTTTCTGTTCCTCGGCGGTCTTTATATCGTGTGGTACGTGTTCAGCTCACAGAGGGTGGAATTTGAATATTCCATCGCCGGTGACACGCTCGATATTGTAAAAATCGTTTCGCTGCGCAAAAGAAAACGCATTGTCAATGTTGAAATCAAAGAGATTGAGGATATTGTTGTCGGCGACGACAAGATTTCTTCCATGCACTTCCGCAAGGTTTACTATGCGGCGAAAAACGCGAACAACACCAAGGAAAACCACTATGCTGTTTTCACGGTTCCCGCATACGGAAAATGCCTGTTGGTGTTCAACCCCAACGAGGCAATTTTGCAGGGCATGAAGCCGTATATGCGCAAGGAACTGATGCTCAAGCTGTTTTATAACAAGACGAGATAAGTATGGAACGCACGGATAAAAACACGGTAAAACGGGCAATAGCCAACCGTCCCGACGACGCGCACAAGGGCACCATGGGAACGCTACTGAGCGTTTGCGGCTGCTACGGCATGGCAGGCGCAGGCATTTTGAGCAGTATGGCGGCACTGCGCTGCGGCGTGGGGCTGTTGAAGTGCGCTTTGCCACGCAGCATTTATCCGATTGCCGCAAGCAAGGTGCTCGAAAGCGTGTATCTTCCGCTGGCGGAAACCGCCGACGGCAAAATTTCTGCGGACAACCTGCCGTTTTTGCTCAGCCAAAGCGCCGGCGCGGCGCTGCTCGGCTGCGGCATGTCAGTGTGCGATGACACCCGCGAGCTGGTATACGGCTTCCTGACGGAATATGAAAAGCCGATGGTGCTCGACGCTGACGCGCTGAACTGTTTGGCGCAGCAGCCTCAGCTGTTGAAAAAAGCCAAAGCCCCGGTGATTATCACTCCTCACCCTGCCGAAATGGCGCGGCTGGTCGGCGCAACCGCAAAGGATGTGAACGCCGACCGTGAAACAGTTGCGCGCCGTTTTGCCGCAGAATACGGCGTGACGGTGGTGCTCAAGGGCGCAGGCACCGTGATTGCCTCACCCGAGGGCAGAACCCTGCTCAACACCACAGGCAACAGCGGAATGGCGACAGGCGGCAGCGGCGACGTGCTCGCCGGCATGTGCGCTTCGCTGACGGCTCAGGGAAAGCCGCCGTTCGACTGTGCCGCTGCTGCGGTGTATCTGCACGGACTTGCAGGCGACTTGGCCGCCAAGCGGCTCGGAAAAATTGCCATGCTGCCAAGCGACATGATTGACGAAATTCCCAATGCGCTCGCGGCGTGCGGCGTGTAGTCATTTTCAGATTTTCAAGGACATATAATAGTTACAAAACGGGAGGTGCCGTTATGGTCTCGAGGGTTTTGAAGCTATTATGTGTCTTTTTTTCCGTGCTGACAGTCATACTGTGCGGCTGCGGCAAAACCGCGGCTGACAAAAAAGAAATCTGCGCAGATTTTCAGGGCAATTTTTGCGCCGATTACCGCGGAATGACGGTGGACGGCACGATTGTCAACACCCGTCAGGGGGTGTGCGCAATTGACATTACCTCTCCCGAAACGCTCAGCGGCCTGAGCCTGCAATTCAAAAGCGGCGAAACCGTGCTGTCGCGCGACGGAGCCAAGGCAACTGCCGACGAGGCATATCTGCCGAGCGTGAGCTTTCCCTCGGTGATACGTGAAGCACTGGCGGAAATTGCCGCCGGAAATTACACGGCAGACAAATCGCCAAACGCCTTTTTACTGCCGCTATCCTGCGGCGAATGTATGCTGACCGTTGACGAAAACGCCCTGCTGCAAAGCATGGAAATCGACGGTGCGGACTGCCGTGTGCGTTTTTCCGGCTGTGAAAAACTCGGCGGATAACGCACCAACACCGCTCTCAAAAATATTATGTAGTATCGGTATAAAAACCGAGAAGCAGGCAAAAATAGAGTCAGAACATTTTGGGAGCGTGAAAGCCTTGAATATTAAACGCGGCGACATTTATTATGCCGATCTCAGCCCCGTGGTGGGCTCGGAACAGGGAGGCGTGCGGCCTGTACTTATCGTGCAAAACAACGTGGGCAACCGTTTCAGTCCCACCGTGATTGCGGCGGCGATTACCAGCCAACAGAGCAAAGCCAAGCTGCCCACCCACATTCCGCTGTATTCCGGCACCTCGGGACTGTCAAAGGACAGCGTGGTGCTGCTCGAGCAGGTGCGCACCATCGACAAGCGCAGGCTCAAGGAAAAAATGGGCACCGTTGACGAAGCCTCGATGAATGCGATTAACAACGCCATCTCGATTTCTTTTGGGCTGAATTAAAATAATTTTAGTATAGTTCTAAATTAGAATTAAAAATCAAGCGTTTTGGTATATGATAGCTATGTTGTCCACGTGGGGGTATAGCTCAGATGGTAGAGCGCTTGGTTCGCATTCAAGAGGTCAGGGGTTCGATTCCCCTTATCTCCACCAAACAAGT
>CADBSZ010000185.1 GCA_902797525.1 uncultured Ruminococcus sp.
GGAAACCAAAGATATACTGGAAACAATCAATATGATTGACAACGAAAACCTGGACGTGAGAACCATCACGATGGGTATTTCGCTGCTTGACTGTCTTGACGAGGACATTGACAAGGCGTGCGTGAAGGTGTATGACAAAATCTGCCGCAGCGCCAAGGACTTAGTAAAAACCGGCGAGGATATTGAAAAGGAATACGGAATCCCGATTATTCACAAGCGCATTTCCGTCACCCCTATCGGAATGGTTGCCGCTCCGTGCCAGAGCCGCAACGTGGTGCGCTTTGCCTACGCGCTTGACAAGGCGGCAAAGGAGTTGGGCGTCAACTTTATCGGCGGCTACTCCGCACTGGTGCAAAAGGGCTTTGCCAGCGGCGATTACGCGCTGATTGAGAGCATTCCGCAGGCGCTGAGCGAAACGGACTTTGTTTGCTCGTCGGTCAACATCGGCTCGACCAAGGCAGGCATCAACATGGACGCTGTTAAAATGATGGGCAAGATTGTGAAAAAAACCGCTGAGGTGACAGCCGACAGAAACTGCATCGGCGCGGCGAAGCTGGTGGTGTTCTGCAACGCTCCCGAGGATAATCCGTTTATGGCAGGCGCATTCCACGGCGTCGGCGAAGCGGACACCGTGATTAACGTCGGCGTTTCCGGTCCGGGCGTTGTCAGAGCGGCGCTGGCAAAAGACGGCGCCGGCAAGGATATTACCGAAATTGCAGATATGGTAAAGAAAACCGCGTTTAAGATTACGCGTATGGGACAGCTTGTTGCAAAGGAAGCAAGCAAACGGTTGTGCGTTCCGTTCGGAATCGTTGACCTCTCTCTCGCCCCCACTCCTGCCGTCGGCGACAGCGTCGCCTATATCCTGGAAGAAATGGGCTTGGAGAAATGCGGCTGTCACGGCACCACCGCCGCGCTCGCGCTGCTTAATGACGCGGTGAAAAAGGGCGGAGTGATGGCGTCGAGCCATGTCGGCGGACTGAGCGGTGCGTTTATTCCCGTTTCGGAGGACGCAGGAATGATTGCCGCCGCAAAAAGCGGTCATTTGGACATTACAAAACTGGAATCCATGACGGCAGTTTGCTCAGTCGGACTGGATATGATTGTGGTGCCCGGCGACATTACGGCGGAGACGATTTCCGCGATTATCGCCGACGAAGCGGCAATCGGTATGGTCAACACCAAAACCACCGCTGTCCGTCTGATCCCTGCCGTCGGCAGACAGGCGGGCGACATGCTCGAATTCGGCGGCTTGCTCGGCTCAGGCCCCGTTATGCCCGTCAGAGCAGGCTCTCCTGCGGTATTTATTAACCGCGGCGGCAGAATTCCGGCTCCCCTGCAGGCACTCAAAAACTAACAAACCGTAAATACATAGCATCGGAGGTGTATTTATGCAGGATATGATTAAGCGCATTATTGACGCCGACAACGAGGCGAAGGCGCTGGATGAAAAAAACCGGCAGCGCGCCGAAGCGCAAAAGGAAGAAATCGATCGTCAGGCGCAGGAAATGTATGACAGCTACATGGAGAACGCCATGGAGATTGTCAAAAAGAACGACGCCGCAGAGGAGAAAAAAACCGAAAAGGCGTGGCAGGAAATTGCAGCGCGTCAAAACTCGGCGATGATTAAGCTGAAATCCGATTTTGAAAACAACTGCGACCGTTGGGTTGACGAAATTGTCGGCAGAGTAATGGAGGCATAGGAGGCAAAATCATGTCATCAACTTCTTTAGCCGTGCTGACAAAGGCGCGCGCCAAATTCGGCAAGCAGCTCAGTGAGCATGATTACAACAATTTGCTCGCGTGCCAAAGCGTTGCCGAGGTAATGGTGTATTTGAAGTCGCACACGCATTTTGCCAAAGTGTTGGAGGATGTGAATGAGCGCGACGTTCACCGCGGCAGGCTGGAAATGCTGCTGCGCCAGAATTTATTTTACGAATTTGACGCGCTGTGCCGCTATGATTCCGACGTCAGCACAGGCTTTTCACAGTATGTGATAGAACAGATGGAGGTTGAGCAGATTCTTCGCTTTTTAATTTTGCTGAGCGCAAAGTCCACCGAAAAATTCATCTTTCAGTTCCCCTCATTTTTTGCCAAGCATACGGAAATTGACGTAAACCGTTTGGCAAACGCGGTGAACTATGAGGAGTTTTTAGCGGCGCTTAGCTCTTCCCCGTTCTATCATCTGCTAAAGGATTTTACGCCCGACAAAAACGGCAGACTGCCGGTGTCGGATATTGAAATGAAGCTGTACGGATATGTGTTTCAAAATCTGTTTGATTTGGTTATTTCCAAGACAAAAGGTCAGGAAAAGGAAGAACTGAAATCGCTGTTCTTTACGATTAACGACTACATGATTTTTTCACGTATTCTCAGATTAAAAAAATACTATGACCTTCCACCTGAAAAGATTAAGGATAATCTGTTTTTGAAGTACACAACTCTCAGTCCGCAGCTGCTGGACGAGATGTGTCAGGCAGAAAGCACCGCCGAGGTGTTTTCCATTATGCAAAGCGCGGGTGCAGGCAGAATGATTAACCGCATTGGCTATAACTACGCAGGCGACATTCCGCCGCGTGTGAAATACAAGCTGGCGAAACACAACATCCACTTTTCGGTGAATCCGTCGGTGGTGATGATTTCGTTTATGTTTACCAGCGAAACCGAGCTGATGAACATTATCAGCCTGATTGAAGGCATACGTTATAAGGTTGATACAAAAACAATTAAGTCGCTGCTGATTATGTAACGGCAGACTTTGAATAAAGAGGTGATTTGAGTTTGGCTGTTTCATCTATGCAGGCCGTGAACATTATCGGACTGATGGATCACATTGACGAAGTGATTACGGTTCTTGGTGAATCGGGTGCGTTTCATCCCGACGAGGTTTCGAGCTTTTATAAAACGACACGGGATTTTACACGCCTGAAAACAAAAAACATTTATGCCGAACCTCTGACGAAACTGAAAGCGTCGCTTAACCAGACAAAGAAAAAGTTTGAGCTGGTTGATACATCCGACTATTGTCCGAACTTTGAGGAGCTGGAAGAAAGCGCGAGGCAGATCAGCGCTGAGATTGACAGGTTGACTGACAATATCTCACAGAAAGAGAAAAAGCTTGCCAAGGCAAAGGAAGACTTTGTGACCGCCAGCCATTTTAAAGGGCTGGGTGATGAAATGGAAAAGGTGCTGAAAATGCGCTATATCGACGCGCGGTTTGGCCGGATTCCGAAGGACAGTCTTCAAAAGCTGGATGCATACAAGAGCAACGATTATGTTGACTTTGCGGTGTGCACTGAGGATAAGTCGCACTGCTGGGGCGTTTATTTTGCACCGAAGGCATACACCGAGGAGATTGACAAAATCTTTGAGGGGCTGTTCTTTGAGCGGAGTAACATTCTTTTTAACGACGAAACGCCCAATGAACGAATTGAAAAATATAAAAAGCTGATTCCGGAATATGAAAAGGATGTTCGCGACGCAAAGCGCGAGCTGGAGGACTTTTTGGGTGGCAGCCGCGCACAGATTACGCTGTGCATTTCCAAGCTTGAGGAGCTGTATTTGTACGCCGGTATCCGCAGCAAGGCGCTGCAATATAACAACAGCTTTATTATTGTCGGTTGGATTCCGTCCGACAAGGCGCCCCGGCTTCAGCGCCGTCTGAAAAA
>CADBSZ010000186.1 GCA_902797525.1 uncultured Ruminococcus sp.
ATGGAGATTATTCAGGAACGCCTTGAGCGCGAATATCAGCTCGATTTGATTACCACCGCGCCGAGCGTAATCTATAAAATTCACCGCACCGACGGCACGGTTGAAAACATTGACAACCCCACCAACTATCCCGACCCGTCGCTGATTCAGGCGGCGGAGGAGCCCGTGACCGACGCGCACATCTACACGCCGAAGGAATACGTCGGCAACATTATGGAGCTGTGCCAAGACCGCCGCGGCACCTTTGTTGACATGCAGTACATCGATGCCGACCGCGTGGATTTGCACTATGTGCTGCCCCTTGCGGAGATTATTTACGACTTTTTTGACACGCTCAAAAGCCGCACGCGCGGCTATGCGTCGTTCGACTATGAGCTGAAGGGCTATGTGCCGAGCGAACTTGTTAAGCTCGACATCATGCTCAACGGCGAGGTGGTTGACGCGCTGAGCTTTATTATCCACAAGGACAAGGCGTACGGCAGAGCGCGCAAAATGGCGGAAAAGCTGAAAGAGAAGATTCCGCGCCAGCTGTTTGAGGTGCCGATTCAGGCCTGCATCGGAGGAAAAATTATCGCGCGCGAAACCGTTAAGGCCATGCGCAAGGATGTTTTGGCAAAGTGCTACGGCGGCGATATTACCCGAAAGAAAAAGCTGCTTGAAAAACAAAAGGAAGGCAAAAAGCGCATGCGCCAGCTCGGCACCGTAGAAGTGCCGCAGGAGGCGTTTATGGCGGTGTTGAAGCTCGACACCGATTAAAAGCCAAGTTTTTTGCAGCAGCGTAGTGACAGCCCTTGCGGCTGTCAATTTGCCGCAGCTACCCTGCGGCAAACGGGCGGCGTCGGGCACCGCCCCTGCAAATTGAGCCTAAAGCAAACAATCCATTCAATCGGTTTATTTTCTCAAAAGTTGAACGAGCGCACCGGCAGGTGCGCTTTTTCGGAGGTGCTTTTATGAATACATTGGAGCAATTGCAAGAGGTGATTGACAACAGCCGCCGCATTGTCTTTTTCGGCGGCGCCGGTGTGAGCACCGAAAGCGGCATTCCCGACTTTCGCAGTGTTGACGGTCTTTACAATCAAAAATACGACTATCCGCCCGAGCAGATTTTAAGCCACACATTTTTTGAGCGCAACACAGCGGAGTTTTTCCGCTTTTACCGCGACAAAATGCTCTGTTTGGACAAGCAGCCCAACAAAGCGCACCGAAAGCTCGCGGAGCTGGAACGTGCCGGAAAACTGTCGGCGGTCGTCACCCAAAACATTGACGGTCTGCACCAGGCGGCAGGAAGCCGCCGCGTGTATGAACTGCACGGCAGTGTTTTGCGCAACCACTGCCGCAAGTGCCGCAAGTTTTTTTCGGCGGAATTTATTAAAAACAGCAAGGGCGTGCCGAAGTGCGACTGCGGCGGCGTAATTAAGCCCGACGTGGTGCTGTATGAGGAAGGGCTGGACGACAGCGTTGTCAACGGCGCGCTGAACGCCATCATGCAGGCGGACACCCTGATTATCGCCGGCACCAGCCTGACGGTGTACCCGGCGGCAGGTTTTATCCGCTATTTTCGCGGCGACACCGTGGTGCTGATCAACCGCGACAAGACGCCCTTTGACAAGCAGGCGGATTTGGTGTACCACGACAAGGTGGGCGAGCTGCTCGGGCGTATTACGGTCAATTGCTGACAAATTTAAAAATATTTCTTTCTTTTTGTAAATTATGCTTGACAATTTGTAATCTGTGTGTTATATTAAACTCACGGAGCGATTCCGCATTTTAAAAATTGGAGATGTTAAGTATGAAAGATAATCTTGTTTGGGTGCTCGGCTTTTGTGTCGGCTTTACGCTTGTGTTGGCGGTGTTTTTAATCCTTTATTTGGTGCGCAGGAAAAGCAACGAGAAGCCGCAGTATGATGAACGGCAACTGACCGCGCGCAATCAGGCGTACAAATACGCTTTTTTCGCGCTGCTGTTTTACAGTATCGTATGCGCTGTTCTGGACGCGCTTGAAATCAAATGGGCGACGCTGACCACCGTGATGTTTATCGGCGTTATCGGTTCGGTCATGCTGTTTGCCGTTATTTGCATTCTAAAGGACGCGTATGAGGGCTTTAACCAACGGCGCAACTCCTCCATTGTTGTGTTGGGAATTGTTGCGGTCATTAATCTGTTAGTGTTTGTTTTCAATCTTTTTGACGGAACCGAGTTTTTTACTAACGGCATGCTCAACGAAAATATTATGAACCTTTGTATCGGCGTACTGTTTTCGGCGGTTGCCGTTGTCCAACTGATAAAAAACCGTATCAACAAAAAGGCGGCTGAGGACGAATGAAAAACTTAAAACTGAAAAGCGCGCGCGCGGCACTGGATTTATCGCAGCAGCAGCTTGCCGAAAAGGTCGGCGTAAGCCGCCAAACCATTAACGCCATTGAAAAGGGCGACTACAATCCCACCATCAAGCTGTGCATTGCCATCTGCCAAACGCTCGGCAAAACACTGGACGACCTTTTCTGGGACGCAACGTGACGTTGAATCCGGTACGCCTTTGGACAGCACGGATTTATCGGCAGCGTCGGCAGAACGGCGTGCCAAACTTTGTGCTTTGTATTTTAAATTAAACCAAAAAACGGCTTTCCAATCGGGAAGCCGTTTCTTTTTGTCTTATTGTTCATGTGCGGTTTTGCCCTTGGCGATGGCCTCGCGCTCGGCGCTCAGCTCGCGGTACAATTCAAAGGACGTAAAGTTCACATTGGTTTCGGTTTTGACCG
>CADBSZ010000187.1 GCA_902797525.1 uncultured Ruminococcus sp.
ACGAAGAACCAGATTTTCTGGCGAATTATTTTGCCGATGTCAAAGCCAATCGTTGTTTACACCGTATTGACCTCGTTCATCGGTCCGTGGACAGACTTTATTCTCGCGAAAATCATCATGGGCGACGTGCTCGACAACTACACGGTTGCCATCGGTCTGCAAATGATGATTGATAACGACCATAAAACGCAGTACTTCCAGCAGTTTATGGCCGGCTCGGTTGTTGTCGCTGTTCCGATTACCCTGCTCTTCCTCAAGATGCAGAAGTATTATGTAGAAGGCGTAACAGCCGGTGGTGTAAAGGGTTAATCCCTCACTGCAATTTTATAAGCTCACCAAGGGCGGCAGTCAACGGCTGCCGCCCTTTCTGCCTTATGAAGGAACAAACTATGAAAAAAACAATTTCGATTATATTATCCGCGGCGCTGCTTTGCGGTTGTGCGCTGGCAGGCTGCGGCAACTCCGAGCCCGCAAAGGCGAAGGATCCGATTGACGGCATTGAGGCAAAGGCCTCAACCGACAAGTACCGCAATTATTATCAAATTTTCACGCAGTCCTACTGCGACTCCAACGGCGACGGCGTCGGCGATTTTCAGGGCATTATCTCTCAGCTCGACTATCTCAACGACGGCAATCCCGCCGGGGGAGACGACCTCGGAATCGACGCACTGTGGCTGACGCCGATTAACCCGTCCGAGTCCTACCACAAATACAGCGTTGAGGATTACTACAACGTTGACGAAAGCTTCGGCACGCTCGAGGATTTTGACAAGCTGGTGGAGGAAGCGCACAAGCGCGGCATCAACATCATTCTCGACCTGGTGCTCAACCACATTTCCTACAAAAATCCGCTGTTTTTGGAGGCGTGCGAGGAGGTACGGCAGGGAAAGCTCGACGGCAAGGCACAGTATTTTGAGTTCCATAAGCCGGATTATTACACCTCCGACACCCAGGTGGTTGAGGTGGGGGATTATGTTTGCGAGGCGAACTTTTCGCAGACCATGCCCGAATGGAACCTCAATTCCGAAAAAACACGCGAGGAATTCAAAAACATCGCCAAATTCTGGCTTGACCGCGGCGTTGACGGCTTCCGCCTTGACGCGGTGAAGTATTTTGAAAACAAAGAAACCGACGGTGTGGCGTTCCTGAAATGGTTTGTTGACACCTGCCGCGAAATTAAGCCCGACGTTTACCTCGTCGGCGAGGACTGGTCGGAGGATTCCGAAATCGAGGAGTTTTACGGCAGCGGCATTGACAGCCTGTTTGCCTTCCGCTTTGCGCAGAGCTTCGGCGACATCGTTGACGCGATCAACCTGAAAAAAGGTCAGTCGCTCGTCAAGAAAATGGCGACCTACGACGGAAAAATGAGCGGTGCGAACGACGGCTACATTAACGCCGTGTTCCTGTCCAACCACGACCAGGTGCGTATTGCCAACGCGCTCGAAAGCAAGGGACTTGAGGCGGAAAAATTCGCCGCGAATGTCTATATGCTCATGCCCGGCAACTCGTTCACCTACTACGGCGAGGAAATCGGCATGACCGCGCCGAACACCGACAGCGACAAATACTACCGCCTGCCGATGGTGTTCGACAGCGACAATCTGCCCGGCATTACGGTTGACGGGGCCTCCACCGTTGAGGCGCCGGCGAACGGCGGCGTCAAGCAGCAGCTTGCCGATGACAATTCGCTGCTCAACCACTACCGCCGCCTGATTACCGTCAAGCTGCAAAATCCCGAAATCGCGCGCGGCAGAATCACCGCTCAGCAGGATTTCGGCGACAAAGAGGTTGGCGCATATTATATTGAAAAGGACGGCGAAAAGCTGCTTGTCATCCACAATTTCAGCTCTGATGAGGCAAAAACGCTTGAAATCACCGCCGACATGCTGCCAAACGCCGCGGTGCGCGCGGATTTCACCGGCTCGGTCAAGACGAACCACATTGAGCTCAAGGACGGCAAAATCACCCTGCCTGCCTATTCATCGGTTATTCTGAAATCCGCCGGCTGAGAAAGCGGCAACAAACACACAAGGGCGCGCCTCCCGCGCACAGTATCGCAAAGCAACAAATTTGCGGAAAAATTCGTGCAATATTGATAAAAGTTACCTAAAAATATCTTGACACTACCTGTGATTTATGGTATCATCATCAATAGAGGGATTACGCTTTTGCGGCAATTCAAATGAGTATTTATGAGGTGTGTTTATGGACATTAAAATGTTATCGAAAAGATACAGTACCCCCGGGTACGTAAAAGTTATCGGAACCATCTTGTTCCCGGCTGCTTTCATTCTGATGGTTGTTATGCCGGTATTTGAGTTGATTCCTCAGGATCAGTTTATGAACGTATTTAACGCTCAGTGGGTTGCTTCCGGTTCAAGCTACACTGCCGAGCAGTTCACCATGTTCACCATGCTTGCCAACGATTACGGCAGCGGACCGGCAATGGGCATCTTCATGGCGCAGTGCATTTTGTCCGTTATCGCAGGCGTTGCGCTGCTTTGGGTTAACAGACCGAAGCTCGCCGCAATCCCCGCAGCGGTTATGCTTTGGAGCATTGTTTTCTCCGTATTCAGAAGCCCGGCGCATCTTTACACCGGCAAGGAATTCTGGGGAACCGCCGACGCAACCGATTTTGTCAGCGTTTACACCAAGGACGGCGTCAACAGCGTATTCCACACCCTCGGCAACTATTGGATGCTTTGGGTATGCGGCATTGTTTTGCTTGCGTTCGCGGTATTCGCTATCGTTTCCACCAAGACGCTGATCGAAAAGAAAAAATAATATTTCATTTTAAGGTCGGCTCGGTTGAGCCGGCTTTTTTATTTTCAGCTTTCAATTGTAAAAAAGTTCTTGACTTTTTTACTTGCATGTCTTATAATATTCTAGCGTGAATATGCCATAAGTGCGCCCTTTTATAGGTAGAGGGCAGCGGTGGCGTCACACAGCTTATCAATTCTAATTCATTTTGAAAGGAGGAAAAACATGCCTACTTTTAACCAGTTGGTACGCAAGGGCAGAGAGGTTTCTGAG
>CADBSZ010000188.1 GCA_902797525.1 uncultured Ruminococcus sp.
ATAAACAGCGGGAACTCCATGGTTTCATACAGCGTGCCCTGAGAAAGCGGATAATCATCGTTCGGCGCAACAACGTCCTGAACGTTGGTCATCTCCCACATCAGATAAAGATTGCTGTCATCATACGCGCCGTAAAGAGCATACAAGTCCTCGGCAACCTCGTACATCGAGTTGGGGCGGTATACGCGCGGATCGTCGTTGGCGGCGCCCTGCGCAATCAGCATGGAGCTGTCCCAATCGCTGATGTCACCGTCAACCGTAATGGTTTTCTGTGCGCCGACGTTGCCGCCCGGGTTGGTCGAGTAATAGCTTGCAAGCGTGTCCGAGGCAGCGGTTGCGGTGACGCCGGCGGATACCGCGGCGGTAATCACGAGCATTGCTGCCAGCACGATGCTGATAAGCTTTTTGGTGTTTTTCATCGTTAAATAACCTCCTAAACATATTGCGCAATTCCTTTTCCGATTCGCAATACAAATTACCATTTTTATTATATCGTGAAACGGGAAAAAACTCAACAAAAAAATGAGATGTGCCAAGTTTTTGTCACAATGCACATCTCACCTGATAGAATTTTGTTTAAATTGTCTTTGTGCTAAATAGGCTGCCTGATTTTTTTAATCTTAAAAATCTTGCGTAAAATTCCTGAAAAGAATTTTGGGTTATCAATAAGTACAACTTTCATAATTACCTCCGAAAACATGATATACTGACCCACACCAGCGCGCCGGACGCAACGACGAGGGTCCATTTGACGGGCAGAAGCGTCGCGAGCAGCAGCCCCAGCCCGAAGCAGACCGCCGACTTAATTTTTTGTTTGTGGCACTTCATTTGTATCACCCTTTACCATCCTATACGTCAAAAACAAAAGTGTGCTTGAAATTTTGCAGCTTTTATATTATGATAAAGCTATTAACCGTACGGAACGTGATGATATGAGAACACTTGAAATTAAAAAGAACGACGCCGGTCAGCGGCTTGACAAATTTTTGCAAAAGCGGTTTTCGACCATGCCGAAGCCGATGATGTATATGTATATCCGGAAAAAGTGCATTAAGCTCAACGGCAAAAAGTGCGATATCAATGTTAAGCTTTGCGAGGGCGACGTGCTGACGTTTTTTATTAAGGACGAATTTTTTGACGCGCCGCAAAAGCAAAAGAGCTATGCGTTTTTGAAGGCGCCGTCAAAGCTGCAGATTGTGTATGAGGACGACAACCTTTTGCTGCTCGACAAAAAGCCCGGCGTGATTGTGCACCAGGACAAAAGCTATCACTTTGATTCGCTGGTGGCGCGGGTGCAGCATTATTTGTATGATAAGGGCGAATATGATCCCGAGCGCGAACAAGCCTTCTCCCCTGCTTTGGTCAACCGCATCGACCGCAACACGGGCGGCATTGTGATTGCCGCAAAAAACGCCGAGGCGCTGCGGATTCTCAACCAAAAGATGAAAACGCGCGAGCTGGAAAAGTTTTATCTGTGTTTGCTCTGCGGAAAGCCCAAGCAAAGCGAGGCGACGCTCAGGGGCTTTATGACAAAAAACGAGAGCAAAAACAAAGTGAGCGTTTTTTCGCACCCGGTTGAGGGCGGTAAGGAAATGGTGACAAAATACCGCGTGCTGCGCACAAACGGCAAATACAGCCTTGCCGAGGTGGAGCTGATGACAGGCAGAACGCACCAAATCCGCGCGCACATGGCAAGCATCGGCACGCCGCTTGCCGGCGACAGCAAATACGGCAGCAAAAAAGCGCCCGGGGACTTTCCCTATCAGGCGCTGTACAGCTATAAATTACGGTTTCGTTTCACTTCCGACGCAGGTATTTTGAATTACCTGAACGGCAGGGAGTTTGAGGTGGCGCAGGACGGCATTTGGTTTTTGTCCTCACTTTAACGCCATCATCGCCGACATGGTGCCGCGGCGGCCCTTGGTGGCGCGGTGACTCCACAAAAGGTCGCTGTTGCAGTTGGTGCACACGTCCGACACGGTGATGTTTTCCGCAGGAACGCCTGCCGCGACAAGTATTTGACGGTTGGTTTCGGGCAAATCAACCATGAATTTGCCGTTTTCCTTCGGAAACACAAACTTGGAGGAATCCAAGCCCTCCAGCGCAAGAAAATGCGCGGCGCACGGCTCGTCAACCTCATAACAGCAGACGGAAATCGCCGGGCCGACGGCTGCCTTGATGTCGGAAGGATTGGTGCCGTAGAGCGCGGTCATTTTTTGAACGACCTTTTCGCCGATTCTGCCCACAGTGCCGCGCCAGCCTGCGTGCGCCAGTCCGACGGCGCGGTTTTTGGTATCGACAAAGAACAGCGGCGTGCAGTCGGCATAGTAGGTCACCAGCGTGACGCCGCGCTCGTTGGTAATCAGCGCGTCAACGCTTTCCATATCGCGCGGCTTCACAATGCCCACGCCCCTGTCGGCGGCGGTGACGGCGCGCACAAAGGTGTGGTGATCCTGCGCCGAGGCGACAAGGCTGTTAAAATCAAAGCCGGCGCTTTGACAAAAGCGTTTGTAGTTTTCGGCAACATGCTGTGGGTTGTCGCCGCGGTTAAACGCCATGTTCATCGACGAAAACTCGCCCTG
>CADBSZ010000189.1 GCA_902797525.1 uncultured Ruminococcus sp.
AAGCCGCGTGCTAAGCCGCGTGTGAATGCGGTTTTGCCCATTCCCAAGCCGCCGAACAGAGCAATCACCTCTGTCCCCTGCAATTTTTCAGCGAGCTGCTCGCCGATTTGCTCGGTTTGCACAGGACTGTCGGAAATCAGTTTCGTCATATCAGAACAAACCTGTGATTTTACCGTCATTGTTGACGTCAATCTTGTGCGCAGCAGGCTCCTTGGGCAGTCCGGGCATGGTCATGATGTCGCCGGTGTAAACAACCGTAAAGCCGGCGCCGTTGGACAGCGACACGTTGCGCACGGTGATTTCAAAGTCCTTGGGAGCGCCGAGCAGCGCCGGATTGTCAGACAGTGAATACTGCGTTTTGGCGATACAAACGGGCAGCTTGTCCGCACCGAGCTTTTGCACCTCGGCAATTGCCTTTTCGGCGGCGGTGGTGTAGTTGACCTTTGCCGCGCCGTAAATCTTGGTGGCAACGGCTTCGATTTTTTCTTTAACAGTGAGGTTAATATCATAAATCGGCGCAAAATCGGAGGGCTTTTCGCAAGCCTCCACAACCTTCTTTGCGAGCTCAACGCCGCCGTCGCCGCCCTTGCCGAACACGTTGGACAGGGCAAAATCAGCGCCCTTTTCCTTGCAGTAATCCTCAATATATTTCAATTCCGCGTCGGTGTCGGTGCCGAATTGGTTGATGGCAACAACCACAGGCACGTTGTATTTGCGCATGTTCTCAATGTGAACGCCGAGGTTGACAATGCCCTTTTTGAGTGCGTCGAGATTTTCGTTTGAAACCTCCGCCTTGGGAACGCCGCCGTTGTATTTGAGCGCACGGCAGGTTGCTACCAGCACGATAGCCGAGGGCTTTAAGCCTGCATAGCGGCACTTGATGTCAAGAAATTTTTCAGCGCCGAGGTCGGAGCCGAAGCCGGCCTCGGTAATGCAGTAGTCGGCAAGCTTTAACGCAAGCTTTGTGGCGCGCACACTGTTGCAGCCGTGCGCGATATTCGCAAAGGGACCGCCGTGCATAACGGCAGGCGTGCCCTCGAGCGTCTGCACCAAATTGGGCTTAATCGCGTCCTTTAGCAGCGCGGTCATGGCGCCGTCCGCCTTTAAGTCCTTGGCGAAAACCGGCTCGCCTGCGTAGTTGTAGGCGACCAAAATGTTGCCAAGGCGATGCTTTAAGTCGTCAATATCCGCCGCAAGGCACAAAATTGCCATAACCTCGGAGGCAACGGTAATGATGAAGTGATCCTCGCGCGGCACGCCGTTGACCTTTCCGCCCAAGCCGACAACAATGTTGCGCAGCGCGCGGTCGTTCATATCAAGGCAGCGCTTGAACAGAATGCGTCTGGGGTCAATACGGAGAGCGTTACCCTGCTGAATGTGGTTGTCCAGCATCGCGCAGCACAGGTTGTTTGCCGCAGTGATGGCGTGCATGTCGCCGGTGAAGTGCAAATTGATGTCCTCCATCGGGAGCACCTGCGCATATCCGCCGCCTGCGGCGCCGCCTTTAATGCCGAACACCGGGCCGAGCGACGGCTCACGCAGGGCGATAATCGCCTTTTTGCCGATTTTTGCCATTGCCTGACCGAGACCTGCCGTGGTGGTGGTTTTGCCCTCGCCGGCAGGCGTGGGGTTAATGGCGGTGACAAGAATCAGCTTGCCGTCGGGATTGCTCTGAACGCGCGCGCTCAGCTCATCGGACAGCTTTGCCTTGTATTTGCCGTAGAACTCCAGCTCGTCCTCGGAAATGCCGATTTGAGCCGCAACGTCTTTAATCGGGAGAAGTTGTGCCTGTTGTGCAATTTCAATATCTGATAACATAATTGCGCACCTCCAAAATTATTTCCCGTATATTATAACAAACTATCGGCTGTGTATTATTCTATTTTCAAAAAATAGCTTGATATTATGCGCTGAATTTACTATAATAAACACGGAAGAATCTTTATTGAAAGAGGTTTTGCTTTGGACAGCTATTCAAGTCCGTTTTCGGACTTTTTTCGAAAAACCGATATTGTGCTGTGGCTGCTGACGATTTCGGCGGTGATTTACAGCGCGCTGTTGATTTCGAGCATGCAGCGCGCCGGCGATTACAACTATCTGCGTCCTCAGCTGTTGGCGATTGTTATCGGCTTTGCGGCGGCGGTGCTGATTTCCGTGGCGGATTACCGCTTCATCATCAGGCGGTGGTACATCGCCATGCTAGTCGGGCTCGGTCTGGCGGCGCTGGTGTTTGTCTTTGGTATGAACGTCACAGGTACCGACGACACCGCGTGGATTGTTTTGCCGGGCGGCTACACCTTTCAGCCGTCGGAGTTTATTAAAATTTGCTTTATCATTACTTTTTCAAAGCATTTATCCTACCTGAGCGAAAAGCAGCTGATTGCTCATCCGCTCGGCGTGGCGACGCTTGCCCTGCACGCGCTGGTGCCGATGGTGTTGATTCACATGCAGGGCGACGACGGAACGGTGCTGATTTTCGGCCTGATGTTTTTAATTATGTCGTTTATCGCAGGCGTTCAGCTAA
>CADBSZ010000190.1 GCA_902797525.1 uncultured Ruminococcus sp.
CAGAGCCGCGACACCGTGGCGGAAATCGACGCGCTGATAAACCGCTGGAGCGCGCTGACGGCGCCGGGCGAAACCGCCGAGGCGCAGCTGCAACAAAGCAGGCAGGAGATTGTCAGCGCTGCCACCCGGGTCGCCGCGCGCGAAACGCTGCGGATTTTGGAGGGCGTGCCGGTGGAAGAAATTACGCGAACCAAAAGCGGTGTGCGCGTCAAAACCCTGCGCGACAGCGGTTTTTCCTCCATGGCGGACGTCTACCGCGCCTCACCCAAGCAGCTTGCGGACGTCAAAGGCATCAGCGACGAAGGAGCGGCAGAGGTTCGGCAGGTAGCGCAGGAATATGCGCGTGAAACCGCACGTTCCGTCAAAATCCGCCTGAATGCCGATGATAAGAACGACGAAGCTACCGCGCTGGTGTGCGCTGTCAGCCGCTATCTTAACGGACAGGACAGCCTGCGCGACTACCGCAAGCTCTTTCAGCCCTACCGCGAAAAAGTGGATCAGGCGATTCAGCGCCTGAAGCTTATCGGCAGCGGCGCGTCGTGGCCGTTTTACTCCGACAGCGCTAAGCAGGCGGCGCATGAAGCCTATCAATATCTTGACCGCCTGCAAAAAAGCGACTTTGCCGCCGAGCTCCAAACGCTTTCGGCAGGCATCAGCGGAACCGCCGCCGTCAGTCCCGCGCAGGCGTGGCAGCATTTTGAGCGCGACGCGGTTCGTTTTAATCACGTTTTAGAGGACATTGTACCTGACATGACAGGCAGCGGCAGCACCGTTTATGGTTTGCCCGAGGATTTGGCGCATGCCATTGCGCAGGAGCCGCTTGCGCTTGACGGCCTGCGCTGTGAGCTGCGCCGCTATCAGGAGTGGGGCGCAAAGTATATTCTTCACCAAAAGCGCGTGCTGCTTGGCGACGAAATGGGCTTGGGCAAAACCGTTCAGGCGATTGCCGCCATGACCTCGCTGCGCAACAACGGCGCAACGCGGTTTGTTGTGGTGTGCCCTGCCAGCGTGCTGGCTAACTGGTGCCGCGAAATCAACAAGCACAGCGATTTGCCGGTTATCATGGTGCATGGCGCCAACCGCGCCGCATCCCTTTCACAGTGGGTGGAAAAAGGCGGCGTGGCGGTGACAACCTACGAAACGACAGGCTTTTTTACGCTTGAGGACGACTTCCGCTTCGACTGCATGGTGGTGGACGAAGCGCACTACATTAAAAATCCCGACGCGCAGCGCAGTATCAACGTCAAAAAGCTGTGCGAAAAGGCGGAGCGGCTGCTCTTTATGACCGGCACCGCGATTGAAAACAAGGTCGACGAAATGATTTCGCTGATTCAGGTGCTGCAGCCCGAGGTTGCTGCGCAGATTAAAAAAATGGCGTTTATGTCCTCTGCGCCGCAGTTCCGCGAGGGAGTTGCGCCGGTTTATTACCGCCGCAGGCGCGAGGATGTGCTCACCGAGCTGCCCGAAAAGCTCGAAACCATGGAGTGGTGCACACTCTCGGGCGAGGAGGAGCAGCTGTATGAGCAGGCGGTGCTCGACAAAAAATACGCCGACGCGCGCCGTGTGTCGTGGAATGTGGACGACCTTGCCAACTCCTGCAAGGCAAACCGTATGCGCGAGCTGCTCGGCGAAGCACAGCAGGAGGGCAGAAAAATGATTGTTTTCTCCTTCTTCCTCGACACCATCCGCAAGGTGTGTGCGCTGTTGGGCGAGCAGTGCATAGGGCCGATTACTGGTTCGGTTACGCCGCAGCGCCGTCAGGAAATGATTGACGAGTTCAACGAAGCCCCCGCAGGCGCGGTGCTTGCCGCGCAAATCCAGTCGGGCGGTACGGGACTGAACATCCAGTCTGCCAGCGTGATTGTGCTGTGCGAGCCGCAGTTTAAGCCGTCTATTGAAAACCAGGCGATTTCACGCGCTTACCGCATGGGACAGGCGCGCAACGTGTTGGTTTACCGTTTGCTGTGCGAAAACACGGTTGATGAAAAAATTATGGATATGCTTGAGGAAAAGCAGGCGGTGTTCGACGCCTTTGCCGACAAATCGACCATTGGCGAGGAAACCCTTGAGCTTGACGAAACCACCTTCGGCGAAATCATGGAATCCGAGCGCCGGCGCATTGAAGCCAAGCGCGGAGAAGAAACAAACAGCACCGAAGCGGAATAATCATCAAAAAAGGAAGTCCAAACGGACTTCCTTTTTTGCGTTTGTGTTTTTGTCGAGTATGTGCCGTTAAGTGCTCAAACTGAGTTTTGACGCCCGCGGACAGTCGGGGTCGGGCAAATCATAGCGGCCGGTTTTGGCATAGGCGATACATTTCGCGCCGCCGGCGCACTGCTTTGCGTCAGCACAGCCCTTGCACGCATCGGGCAGGGGTGTGTTTCGCAGGCGCAAAATTTCGGGATGCGTGCGGTAAATCGTCAGCAAATCGCTGTCCTTTATGTTACCTGCGGTCAGCGGCAGTCTGCGGCACGCCATCACCGTGCCGTCTGCCAAAACGGTCATCAGCCGCTCGCCTGCCGTACAGCGGTAGATTTGTTTGTTTTTGCAAGGTAAAAATTGCAGGGCGCGCGCGCAGGAAACCATGCCCCTTTGGTTCAGTCTTGCTGCTTTACGGCTGAGCTTTGCAAATTCATCCGCCGTCAGCGACAGCTTTTTTATATCCTCACCGGCAGGAATTACCACGCGGTCATACCACAGCTTGTTGACATCGAGCACACGGCAGAACCGTGCCAGCTTCGGCAGCTCTTTAAGATTTTGCCGCTGGGCGGTAAACGACACGGTGACAAAAATATCCTGCGAACGCAGCGCGCGGATTCCGTTAACCGCTTTTGCAAAGCTGCCTTTGCCGCGAATCGCGTCGTGCGCCTGTTCGGTGCCGTCCAGGCTCACCTGAACATAATCAACGCCGCAGTCCTTCAGCCGAGCCGCCTCGCGTCGGCCGATGAGGGTGCCGTTTGTCAGCACCGCCGTTGTTATGCCGCGCTGCCGCGCTTCTCTGAGCAGCCAAAACAGGTCGGGATGCGTCAGCGGCTCGCCGCCCGTTATGTTTAAATAGCCTTTATAATGATACGCCGCCAACAGCGCTTCATACTGGTCAAGCACGCGCGCAAGCGAATCGCGTTCCTCAAACGCGGTGTAGTCGTCCTGATAGCAGTGAGCGCATCGCAGGTTGCAGCGGTGCGTGATGTGCCATTGCAGGGTGAACCATCCGTTATAGTTGATTTCTTCCATTCAAAAGCTCCTGTTTTATTATAAAACCATCCGCGTTTGGATGTGTTTTCATTATAGTATCATGCCGGGGGATTGTCAACGGCAAAGGGCGGCTGCAAACAAAACACCCCCGGCCGTTCGGACAGCCGGGGGAGAAAAGCAATGGATTATTTTAAATGCTCTGTGAAGAACGACGCGAGCTTGTCAAACGGAATTGCACCGTTTTTGCCGCCGTCATACAGGTCGGTATGCGACGCGCCGGGAATCAGCAGCAGCTCCTTGTTGCCGGTGTAGCGGCTGTCCTTGAGCATGTCTTGGTAAGCGTCCTTGCCAAAATAGCAGGAGTGGGCCTTGTCGCCGTGAAGCACCAGCACCGCGCTGCGGATTTCATTGGAATACTGTAAAATCGGCTGATTGATAAAGGACTCGCAGCCAATGACGTTCCAGCCGCCGTTGGAGTTCAGCGAACGCGGATGATAGCCGCGCGCGGTTTTGTAATAATCATAATAATCCTTCACAAAATCAGGCGCGTCCTCCGGCAGCGGATCCGCTACGCCGCCGCCGAGCTGATAGGTGCCGTTTGCGTAATCCTTCAGTCGTTGCGCGCACATCGCCGCCTTCTTTTGATAGCGTGCCTCCTCGCTGTCCTCGGAATCAAAATAGCCCTTTGCGTTGACGCGCGTCATGTCATACATGGTTGAGGCAACGGTTGCCTTGATTCGGGTGTCGAGCGCCGCTGTGTTGAGCGCCATACCGCCCCAGCCGCAAATGCCGATAATGCCGATTCTGTCGGGATCGACCGCGTCGTTGAGCGACAAAAAGTCAACCGCCGCCATAAAATCCTCTGTGTTGATGTCTGGCGACGCCATATATCTCGGCACACCGCCCGATTCGCCGGTAAACGATGGGTCAAAGGCGATGGCCAAAAACCCCTGCTCCGCCATGGTTTGGGCGTACAGTCCCGAGCATTGCTCCTTTACGGCGCCGAACGGACCGCAAACGGCAATTGCGGGCAGCTTGCCCGTTTTGTCCTTAGGCACATACATATCCGCGGCAAGAGTGATTCCGTAGCGGTTGATAAAGGTGACTTTGCTGTGATTGACCTTGTCGCTTTTTGGAAAGGTCTTGTCCCATTCCTGCGTAAGCGGCAGCGCAGCTGTTTTCATCATGATGATTCCTCCTTGAATATCGGTGATTTTCGGTTACTATTATTATAACCCCTAAAGCTGGCTTTAAGTCAAGCTTTTTCTGCACCTTTTTATATTTTATTCTTGTGCGGCAGCAAAATAGCATGAACCATAATACCACAACCGTATAAAACGCGAGAAAACACCTTTTCCAAAAGCGAAATGCCTCGAAACGCGAATTGCGTTTCGAGGCACTCGAGTGGTTGCGGGAGCCGTTTTAAATGGCTTAAACAGTGGCTTGCAGCGACTTGACTGCGATTTTGAATGCGATTTGCCCTGTCTATGCAACCTTTACGGTTTTTGTATCGGATTTTCCCAATCCGATATTATTCAGTTTCATATACTCATCAACAGCGTTCAGATGAGCAGCTTCAAATTTTTCAAAAACATCACAATATACGTTCATCGTAACAGAGATGTCCTTGTGTCCGAGCATTTTCTGCAAGACCTTCGGCGGTACGCCGCTTTCAATGCAGCG